>JAGBSA010000265.1 GCA_017632095.1 Bacteroidales bacterium
CTTTGTTTGGAAGACAATTCATAGAACTTTGGGTTGGGGAAAGCTATTCTCAAGCCTATGTTATATGTCTTCTATTCTTTTTCCCATTGCTTGTACCTCTTATTCAGAATGTGGGAATCACTATATTGCAAGCAAAAAACAAGATGAAGTTTCGATGTGTCAGTTATGTGATTATTGCATTGATTTCATTCATAGCCTCATTGCCTTTGTCCAAACATTATGGTGCCATCGGATGTGCTTCATCTACTGCCGGTGCATTGGTGTTGGGACAAGTTCTAATAATGAATATATACTATGAAAAGCGTATCGGCTTGAACATAATCGGCTTTTGGAAAGAAATAATCAAGATGTCGATAGCACCTATTTTGATTTCAATCCTTTCTTATCAGCTTTTGGACTATGTAATCATAGATTCATATTTCGATTTGATTATTGCAATTGTTTTATTCACAGTGTTGTACTTGCCGATATTTTGGTTTGCTTCAATGAATCGATATGAGAAAGATTTGTTTGGAGGAATGCTTACAAAGATATTAAGAATCAAGAAAAATGCCCGTAACAGATAGAGTAACAAAACAACAATGCTGCGGTTGCAGTGCTTGTTCTGCTGTATGCCCTCAGCAATGTATTGAAATGAAAGAAGATGAACTTGGATTCTTGCACCCATTCATAGATTCAACTTCTTGTATCGGTTGTTCTTTGTGTGAGAAAACTTGTCCGTGTTTGCAATCTGAAAAAGCAAGTGTAGAACCCGAACTACTCTTTGCAGCAAAGATAAAAGATAATTCAAAACTTACTCAATCAACATCTGGAGGCGTATTCACCTTTTTGGCAGAGAAGGTATTGAAAGAGCAAGGCGTTGTTTGTGCCGCAAGATTTGACACCCCAACTCATCTGATACATGATTTCTGTACAAGGATAGATGATTTAGATGCTTACAAAGGCTCGAAGTATCTTCAATCCGATATGAGAAATTGCTATTCGGAGACCAAACGTCTTTTATCCGAAGGACGGAAAGTACTTTTTGTCGGGACATCTTGTCAAATAATGGGTTTGAAACTCTTTTTGAGAAAGCCATATTCCAATCTTATTGCAATGGAAATTGTTTGCCACGGAGTACCTTCGCCTTTTGTTTGGAGCAAATACCTAAGCGAATTATGTAATCGAAAACATATAGACATATCTCAAATAAATAAGATAGAGTTTCGAAATAAGGATAAATCGTGGCGAGAATATAATTTGAAGATAGAAGCGAACGGCAAGGTGATTCATCGAAAGAGTTTGAGGAAAGACCCTTTTCTTAAAGCCTTTTTAAGAGACTTGATGCTAAAAGCAAGTTGTGAAGATTGCCCTGCAAAAAACTTCAAATCAAATAGCGATATTATTGCAGGGGATTTTTGGGGCGTTGATAATTTTCATCAATCCATAGATGACGATAGGGGAGTCAGTTGTTTGATTTTGCAAAATGCAGACCTCTTACCTTTGTTTGAAGATGCAGCGATTGAATTGATTCCAACAAAATTAGAATATATTTTGCGAGGAAATCCTTCTGTGAAATTGTCTTCAAAGTCTAATCCTGATAGAGAGAAGTATTTGCAAGCTATATTGAAGAACGATTTTATCCAAACTACAAAACCCTTTGTCAAAAACACGTTTCAACAGACGTATAACTACAATCTGAATCGCTGTAAAAAGCTTGTAAAAAAGCTAATCGGCGTTTTGAAAAAATAAAACAAAGAATCAATTTCTTAACTCTTCGTTTTAGAAAATCAACTCTTTGTTTTAATTTCTTGAAACAGCGAATCCTTAAAATGAATTCAAGAAATAATTTTGTGTGATGTCAAATTCTTATTCTGTAACTAATTCTTGATTATTTTTTTCGTAAACTCGCCTTTTGCAGTCTTGATTCTCAGTGTATAATACCCCGCAACACATTGACGCATATCGACAATAAACTCATAAGCATTGCAATCATTACCAAGAATCTTTTTTCCACCCTCATCATACAAGTCATAACGTATTGCTTTGTAATTTGAGCGAACTGTAACAAAGGTTTCAGCAGGATTAGGGAAAATACTGCAAGTTTGTTCCAAAGTTGCCTCGTCCAAAGAGCTTGAAGTAGAATGCAGAATCACTATAGGGTTAAAATTTAATGTGCTATTTTGAACGATACTATAAACAGTGTCATCGGAAAATCTAATCCATTGACCGTTTTTCTTAAACCATGGACTATGCGTTGCTTGACAGCCTACGATAGTATCTTTCCATATAGTATCGAATATACTATACGTCGCATTATAATCTAACCTTGGATCAGGCAAAGAATAATTAGGCCACCAACGATAAGCTGTATCAGATGGATTCATGTAAGTTTCTCCAACTATGAAAAAGTCTTTCACTGTTATTGGATCGTAAAAGAAATAATGTCCCATACTATTCATAGTATTGCCTTCTTGCAAATTTGCTGGATAAACAACAGTAGAGACTAATGGTTCAAAGCCGTGTTTTTCTGTAGTTACGTATATTTTTTTAGAAGCGTCAAATATATATCCTCTCACTTGAGCTGCAACGCCTATAATGGTTACACTCGAATCCAAATGAAAAGGTTGTGCATACGCTTCTACCAAATAGCTATTTTTCCCGAAAAATGAACCAGCCAAATCTTGAGGATAATAAGTTGTAAAAGCCCCCGAACTATCATAGTAGCTATAAGAAGGTTTTGTATCATTGATCAAACATGAATAATATTCTTCTAAAGTTCCAGAAGCAAAAAATGGCCATAGACAATACGCATAATCCCATACATTCATATTGCTACAAGCTTGATAATCCGGGTGATGAAACAATACTACTGTATCATATTGAGGGTGAATCAAAGTATCGTCATTTAATTCGATTAATTGTGCTCGTGCACTTTGAAGACACAATACCACTAACAAAAATAACAAAATCTTTTTCATAACATTAAAACTTTGCGGTAAAGGTACGATTTATTTTTTGTACTACAAAATCATTGTTAAATAAAATTTTAGATTTTTTATTCCAATACTCATTCAAGCCTTGTAAATATTACTTTCTATGATTTTTTGTATTTATGGATTTATTTAGGTGGATATATGTTTTTTTTGTTGTTTTTATTGATGTAAAACAAGGATTTACCGAAAATCGAACACATTTCGACAAAACTATAAATACAATTTGAATCGCTGTAAAAAGCTTGTGAAGAAGCTAATCGGCGTTTTGAAAAAATAAAACAAAGAATCAATTTCTTAACTCTTCGTTTTAGAAAATCAACTCTTTGTTTTAATTTCTTGAAAC
>JAGBSA010000266.1 GCA_017632095.1 Bacteroidales bacterium
ATAAAACAATCTGTTGCAATAGACTTTTCCACTCCTGCAACAGCAATATGCAATATCAGAGAGTGTTTCAAAAGAAATATTCCTATAGTTGTGGGAACCACCGGCTGGTATGAGCAAATGGAAAGCATAAAGGAAGAATGTTTGGCTAAGAGTCAAAGTCTTTTTTGGGCGTCAAACTTTTCCATAGGAGTATTTCTGTTCAACAAAATCAACATACAACTCGCTCAACTTATGAGCAATCACAACCAATATACGCCTTCACTTAGCGAAACACATCATGTACACAAGCTTGACGCACCTTCAGGAACTGCAATCACGCTTGCGGAAAATCTAATCAAGAATCATTCCTCTAAAACCAAATGGCAATTGGGCGAAAGCAAGAATGAGGACACACTAAACATCGAAGCAATACGCGAAGGCGAAGTATGCGGAATACATAGCATTAAATACGACAGTCCTGTCGATGAGATCATAATCACACACTCTGCAAAAAATCGCGGAGGCTTTGCCTTGGGAGCAGTAACCGCCGCTCACTGGTTGGCAGGCAAGAAAGGATTTTTCACAATGAGCGACATGCTCGACTAATTAAAAATAATAACGAAAACGAATTAAGCATGGAACAAAATAAAGCAATAATCGGCATAGATTTAGGGGGAACCAATACATGTATAGGCTTGGTTGGAGCCGACGGAACAATAATCGAGACCCTTCGTTTCAAAACTTTCGACTATCCTTTGATAGAAGACTTTATCGAAAAGGTAAGCGAGCAAGTTGTCTTTTTGGCTGAAAAATTCAATCTTTCAAAAGACAATATCCGTATCGGAATCGGAGCCCCCAATGGCAACTACTACAACGGCTCAATCGAACTTGCACCAAACCTACCCTTCAAAGGAATAGTTCCTCTGAAAGATTTGTTGGAAGAAAACCTAAAAACAAAATCATATAAAGCCAATGTAGTTGTAACAAACGACGCAAACGCTTCTGCAATGGGTGAAAAGATATACGGAAATGCGAAAAACATAAGAGATTTTCTTATGATAACACTTGGAACCGGCGTAGGCAGCGGAGTGTTTGTAGATAATAAATTGGTATATGGAGAATCCGGATTTGCAGGAGAGGCAGGACATTCAATCATTGTACCTGATGGCAGAGCGTGTGGCTGTGGCAGATATGGCTGTCTTGAAACCTATTGTTCCGCAACAGGAATCGTTCGCAGCATAAAAGAATTACTGCAAACACAAACAAAAGACTCCTTGCTAAGACAAATAAACATAGACGACATAACAGCAAAAGACATAAGCGATGCAGCAGATGCAAATGATGAACTTGCCTTAGAGTGTTTCGATATGACTGCAAAATACCTTGCACTCGGCTTGGCAAATGCCGCAGTCTTGACCTCACCTGAAAAAATCTTTATTTCAGGAGGCTTAGCAAATGCAGGAGAAAAGCTGTTCAAGCCTTTGAGAGAATATTTCGAACAATACCTCTACCCTGTTTTCAGAAACAGAATATCAATCGAACCTTCGGGATTGCCTGACAACAAAGTGGCAATATTGGGAGCGGCTTCATTGGTAGCGGAATAAAGAATTAAATGAATAAAACGGTTTTTATGAAAAAAATAATCTTGTTTGCAGTCTGTCTTTTGGTGTTTGGCACTCTTGCAATGGCACAAAATTCAGATGGAGAAAAAATAAAATTGACCAAAATCGGAATTTTGATTTGCAATAACGACACTTTGCAACTGCAAGAAGGCAAAGCGAACATCTATTCCCTTATGGCAGACAAAATGAACGCTGAGCCATATTATGGAGATAACGAATTGAAATTTCAATATTTGGACACATGCCGGCTAACCTATGTTTTCGATTTGTCTGTCGATGAAAAGCAGTTGGCATATCCTTATTGCGAACTCGAATTTGAGTGTTCGGATTTATCTTTCCAAGTTTCCGTGAACGGAATCGCTGTTCCTCGCAAATACAACAACTCTTTACGATTCAAAGAAGACATAAGAAGTTTGCTTGTTAAAGGAGATAATAAAATAAGGATTGAAATCGAGCCTATAAAACCAAGATTCGATAAGGTTAAAACCGAAGAACACGATATTTTAGTTTCGGAAAAACGAGCCGTATTCAGACATGCCGCGTTTCAATTCGGCTGGGATTGGGCTCCAAGACAGCTTGCAGGCGAGGTATTTATGCCTTTGATGATTTCTTTCTCCAATCAACTCTCTGTTGTTGAGAATATAAACATACAGACTACTAAGATAGAGAAGGAGAAAGCCGAAATGTTGCTTTCTGTCCTAACTCCTGTCGATGGGAAAGAGATAACGACTGCAGTGATAGAGGTTTTCGATAGTGAAAACAAAATGGTGTTGAGCGAAAAACTTGAATTGGATTTTTATTATAAAGATGAATACTTCTCAATCTGCAAATTCAATTTCTCAATCGCCAAGCCGCAGTTGTGGTTTCCAAACGGCATGGGAGCACAACCGCTTTACAATGCGAAGATAACATTGTTTGACGCTGATGGAAAAACGATTCATAATGAGGAAAAACGATTCGGCATTCGCA
>JAGBSA010000025.1 GCA_017632095.1 Bacteroidales bacterium
CTCTAAATAAGAGTTTCGACTCAAAGCCATCAAATCGCTTTGAGTCGAAACTATATTTTGTTTTTTGGAGATAACAAACTCCATATATACTATCTTATATTAAGTAACACATTCACCGTGCCGGTTGCTCTTTGTAATAACCCGGCACCATCTCTATACATAAGATTCCAGATATACATACCCTCTGGAGCGAAATCTTGTCCATTCACTCTACCATCCCAATGTTTCATCTTATCCGATGAGATAAATATTCTATCTCCATTACGAGAATAAATACTCAATTCATACTCTGTCTCGAATGCAAATATCGGTCCAAACATTGAATTTGCATCATTAGAACCCGGAGTAAAGGTATTAGGTATCCATATTGTAAAGTCCGGTCTTATTTGAACAGTTCCGTATGCGGTATCAGGACAATTCGCTTCGTTAAACGCAATCAACCTTACTTCATATGTAGCAGTATCAGTCGAAGGATAAGAAACAACTCCATAAGCAGAAGTAGAAGTTTGTCCATCACCAAAATCCCATATTCTCGAAAAAGCATTCACTGTCAAATCCTGAAATTCAACATCCGGATCAGAAAGAGTTGTTATAGTCGGTGTAAGTCTCATATTTGCTTTCACAGAAGGAATCACCTTAACTAAAACATCTGCTGAAGCCTTACATGTAAATTTGTCGGTTATTTCAACAGAATATCTTGTAGTAGTAGTTGGAGCGACTTCTGGTTCTCTAACATTAGCATTAGCAGCAAGCGTTGCGTCATACGGATCCGATGTCCAACGATATTCAACTGCCTCAGTAGTTGTCAGATTAACCAAATCGCCAACACAAATATTATCCTTATCCGCAGAAGCCGTCGTTGTAGCTGTATTTATTCTAAAAACAACCGAATCTTGTAGAACTCTACCACAACCATCTTGCACTTCGATATACACAGTCATCGGATTGATAACAGGAACCGTATTTTGAGCCTCAGTAGGTTCGTTTCCATAAGACCATTGATAAGTCAAATCTCCAATATTTCCTTGAAGTCCTATATTCAATTCCTCATTCACCGGCAACACATCGCCACAATAAACAATATCATCAGTTATTTCAACCCATCCCTCCGGCACTTGACGTTGAAGAGTATGCTCAAGAGGAGTTGGAGCAACAAGTTCCAAAATCAAGGTATCACGAGCGGCACAATCATTTACTTCTTCTGTCATTATCCCAAGCTGAGTTATATCACCCGGATTGTCATTAGGATCTTCCAAGAACTGAATTTTCAACATTGCAGAAGTATCTCCTTCGTTAAATGTAAGCATTGTTCCGACCGGATTACCGTTTGCATCTGTCAATTGATAATCTTCGCCCTCTACAGCGTCGCCACCCTGAAACACAAGAGAGTGAGTTTCTCCATCAGTTGCAGGTCTGTTCATGTACATATAAAGATCATAATGATCACAACCTTTGATAAATCTATTAGGATTCTCAACTCCAGGACGAGGTTGTGGCTTTGACAAAGAGTATTCGTCTATTCTAAATGAGTTTGCTGCCAAATACACAGCCGAATTATAAGCATTGTCTCCCACATCGCAAATAGCCAACTCCATTTTATATATTCTGCAAGGCACAACATTAACTGACTTTGTTGATAGTTCTGTTGTATATCCGTTCATCTTGCAATTATTATTTCCATTCATTATAAAATATTGGGTATTTGTCAAATCACAATTCGGAGCACTTCCCGCAGCAGTTCCATTATTTACAGTATTGATTGTAACCGGAGATTCTGTTTCCGGAATCAAAGCAATATTAGTATAATTATAAACCACACCTTCATTTGTTATAAGTTCTCCATTTTCATTGTAGGGTCCGGAAATAAAAAATCCGAAAACATCATTATAACTTGAGCATACAAAGCCTGGATATTCCTCCGAAGCAAAACTATATTTAAACGAAATCTCTTCTCCCGAAGGAATAAACTCAAATTGCAAAACGGCAACATCATTCATCGATTGAGTATTTCCCGTACTTCTCAAAGCAATCCTCAATGCTGGCGAAACATCATCTCCATCTGAAGCTGGAGAAATTGAAGAACTTACAATTCCACTACTTGTACCAACACCTGCATCAGTATAAGCACCTGTAGTCATAAGAATTCCTCCTGCAACCGGCATATTTGGAGTGTTCGTAGCTCCATTTGAGAAAGTTGCTATAGCATTACTATTAACAGTTGTTGATCCATTAAACTTTCCGTTAAATATTTCAACACCCCCACCAGAGAAATATTGCTCTAACAAAGTTGTTACGCTCATTCCTTGCGCTCCGGTAACGTTTACTTGTGCCGATGCTGCAAATCCAACAAAAAATATCGAAATCCAAAATAAGATATTCTTTTTCATATATAACTCATTATTAAATTAAACAACTAAATTCACAAAAATTCCGAACTCTACTCTCAAACAATAGACACTATTTTCCCCTTTTTCGTTTTCGCAAAGTCGCATTTTTTCGGACTGCTAAATTAGTACAAAAAAAAGAATCGTACAAATATTTCCGTCAAAATTATTTTCGTACCTTTGCTTTGTGAATAAATAACGACAAAATAAAGAGATAAAACACATGAAAAAAATACTATTATTGTTATTAACTGTAACAACTCTGGCTTCTTGCACAGCGGAACCACCTATCCCCAAACCGAAAACATATCTAAGGCTTTCAACCCCCGCACCACAATATATACATTTCGAAAATGAAACTTTACCATTTTCTTTTGAGTATCCTGATTATGGAAACATAAAGATGATTGAAAGCGATAGGCAATCAGACAAATGGTTCAATATTTCATTCGAGCGATATGGCTTTGAGGCAAACGTAAGTTATATCCCAATCAAAGCAGACACCGCTTTGGCGTACATGATTAACGATTGCTACACATTCTTAGACAAACACAAGAAATTCTCTTCAGGAATAATCGAACAGCAATACGAAGACAATAAAAACAAAGTCTATGGCAATGTGTTTGAAATAAAAGGCAGCGAAGTCGTTTCGCCATATCAATTCTACCTTACTGATAGTACAAAACACTTTCTTCGTTTAGCACTACACTGCACAAGCATTCCAAACAATGACTCTTTGTCTGCCTATATTAAAAGGATAGAGACAGACCTTCAACACTTGATTACATCTTTCCGTTGGAAATAACAACACAAGTGAATCAAAATAACAAAAAACGCAAGTTTCATTTCGAATCACGAAGCTTGCGTTTTTCTTTTCTCAAACTTTGAACCCCTCGCAATGAAACAAAATTTGGGTGTGAACGAAACGACGTTTTAGAAAATTAAAACAAAGAAAGGAAAATGTGAAACGAAGTTTTGACGGAGGTGAAACGAAAAAAAGAGTAGAGGTATGTTTTAATCGGATAAATGACAAGCGGGATCTCAAAAAATAGAGACCCCGCTTATCGTTTTATATCCTTTGAATAGACTTTACAACTCAGCCATTGGCTATTCCTCTGTCTTTTCTTCTTCTAAGTCTATAAGTTTTTTAGAGTTCAATATCTTGTACCAAGAAAATAATTTACGCATATCTGATAGGTAAACTCTGTCTTTGTCGTAATTAGGAAGGATTTCTTCCATATATGCTCTAATTTCGCTTTCCGGAGCCTTGTTATCCACACAGTCTCCTCCGTTTTCTTTTTCGTATATCTTTTGAAACACTTTCTTCAACGAAATATCATCGTCTATTGTGAATATACTGATGTCTTCTAATGAAGATATTTTTTCGTGTGCAAAAGCAGGATAACGACGAGAGTCCAAAAGAGACTCAACTAATGCCCCACTCTTGGTTTGAGATACAAGTTTGTATAAACCAGGTTTTCCTGTGATAGATAAAATTGTGCTTAAATCCATTTTTTTATCAAGTTATTTTGTTATTTATTATTTGATTACTATTTGTTGATCGAAGATTGTGATTTCATCTCCGCTTCTTAACTTTGCTCTTTTGCGGCTTTCGGGCATTCCATTTAGCTTTACCTCGCCATCAATAACCATTTGACCTGCCATTGCTCCGTTTTCGGCTATCCCAACTGCCTTTAGTAATTGTGTGAGTTGAATAAATTCTTCACCTTCTCTTAGTTTGAATTCCATTTTCTCTTATTTTTTTGAAACGAGATTGCAAATATACGGCATTATCACAAACAATAAAGCAAATAAATATTAAAAAAAATCCTCCGAAATCAAAATTCGGAGGATTTTTATCTAATTTTAACGTTTTATCTTGCTTGATTACTTAGCTACTCTTTCTAACCATTTAACCATTCCGAACATTACTCCCATTGATATTAAGCATATCACTACGAATACTGTCCAACACAACCACAATGGGATAGCATTGTACATCATTGAGCCTAAGAACAAGAATGCGTTACCAACTGCAGTTGCTCCTAACCACAATCCTTGACACAAACCTAACATATGTTTAGGTGCTACCTTAGAAACGAATGACAATCCAAGTGGAGAGATAAATAACTCTGCAACTGTTAAGAAGAAATATGTTACAAAGAATACCCAAACTCCTGCTCTTGATGCTTCTTGTTCAGCAACAGGTAATGCAAGATAATCAGTTGCTGATGGGTAACCCATAATGTAAGAGAATATAGCAAGGAATATGTAAGCCAAAGCTGCTAATCCCATACCTATAGCAATCTTTCTTGGAGTTGAAACCGGTTTTCCTTTTCTTGCCAACATAGCAAAGAATCCCATAATTACAGGTGTCAATACGATAACGAAGAATGGATTGATCGCTTGCAAGAATTCTGGTGCTACTTTAGAAGTATCCATAAAGTCTCTTGCGAACAATGAGAATGAAGCTCCATTTTGGTGGAATGAGAACCAGAAGAATATTGCTATTCCCA
>JAGBSA010000267.1 GCA_017632095.1 Bacteroidales bacterium
ATTGGAAATAAAGCAGTAAATAGTAACACTGAATAGTCGAACCACTGTTTCTTATTGTGCTTTAAGAATACTATACTCAAAACAAATCCTACCAAAACCACGATTGGTGTTGTTATAAGTATGTATTTAGGTGTATAATACCAAGGTAGAACATCAGAAAAATACATTTTACCTTCAAATATCTGCTTTATTGTAATTTGGAACTTACTCATATTGGTGAAGGAATCGTAAACGTTGCTTATAGGTCCTTCTATTGCATAAGGCCAAGTAAGAACGGTCAATATGTAAGCAACAACGCAGATTCCCAAAGACCACAAGAGTGTTTTGAAAAATACTTTCTTCAAGTTCTTTCGTTGAGATATGTAGTAAACTATTGAAAATAGCCCAAAATATGCAACCATTAACCAGCCACCTACTCTAACCGATGTAGCAAAAGCAATAGATATGCACAACATTATTGCTGTGGATATTTTTATCTTAGGCAGTTGGTTGAGAAATTTCAAGATATAGTAAATAGACATCACCGTTGCTGTTGCAAAAGGTATGTCTTTAAGGTTATTGAATGAATGTCCTAGAAATCGAGGTGAAAGAATTAATAGTACGCAAGTAAGAACGGCTGCTCGCCACCCTCCTATTCGACGTGCTAAAAGACAAGAATAAAGGATTCCTATCCAAGCTAAAATATTGCAAAGCACATGTCGCCATGCTATATAGTTATCTACGTCAAATATATCTATAAGTAAATGAATGAAAGTGTCAGGTGATTGACTGTAATACGGCAAATTATTGCTTGCAGTAGGGATTGCGGCAGTTTTATCTTCGCCTAAGGTTTTGTAATAGTTGATTACATCTTTTGAATGGTGTACATGAAAATATTCGTCGCCTGATATACCCGCATCTTTAGCTAAAACAAGTAAACCAATCAAAGAAAGAATTATCGCAAACAAAAATACAGTTCGCCAAATTAAACTTTCACCACTTCCCTTTTCTCGTTTTTTCAAAGCAGAAAAAGGTTCTCTGAAAAAATAACTAACAAATCTATTCATCTTTTTGGACATAATAAAATTGTTTTAGCTCATTATATTCCTCTGCAAAAGTAATAAAAGAGTATCTAATAAAGATAACAACAAAAATACTAGGATATGAAATTTATTTTATACCGAATTGATAAATTATTTCAAACTTTCTATTATACAATTCTTTACCAATCTTTAGAATATTCTTCACTTACTGTTGTAATCTCAACTTCCTGAACGTAATTACTGCAATCTACATCGATTTCCATTGAAGGCGGTCTATCAAAACCTCCTCTATAGAAATTCAATTTCGGATTCGCTTCACACTTTTTCATAAACAATCCATAGATAGGAAGAGCCATCGAAGCACCTTGACCTAATGCTGTACTACGGAAGTGAATACTACGAAGTTCTCCGCCAACCCAAACAGCAGTTGCTAGTTTTGGATTTATTCCAATGAACCATCCGTCGGAGTTATTATCGGTTGTACCTGTCTTTCCTGCGATTGTGCTTGTCAGATTATATTTATATCTCAGTCTAGCACCGGTTCCACTATCTACAACACCTTTCATAAGTTCCAAAACCAAGTATGCAGTTTCCTCATCTAAAGCAGAATTACTCTTTGTGTTGAATACCTCTAACACCATTCCCTTATTATCACATATCTTTGTTACAAAGATTGGTTCTTTATGAACTCCCTTATTTGCAAATGTTGCCATTGCTGCCGCCATTTCCATAACGGACAAATCTGCTGTACCAAGACAGATTGACGGAACGGCAGGCATAGGAGTTGTTATACCCATTTGCTTTACTAGATTGATAACTGATTGTGGTGTTGTGTAGTCTTTCATCAACGCAGCCGAAACAAAATTCACCGAATTAGCCAATGCCCATTTCAAAGATACCATTTCTCCTTCTCTTGCATCATTTGAATTTTTCGGAGTCCAATTATCATAGTCTTCAAAGGTAACTGGTGTGTTTGAAATTTCAAAACATGGTGACAAATCGCTATCTTTCATAGCTGCTGCATAGACATAAGGTTTGAAAGTCGAGCCTACTTGTCGTCTTCCAAGCTTTGCGTTATCGAATTTGAAGTGTTTGTAATTTATTCCACCAACATAAACTTTCACATGCCCTGTTTGTGGTTCTACCGAAACCATTCCAGTATTCAAGAAATGCTTATAGTATCTCAAACTATCCCATGGAGACATTGTTGTATCCTTATCTCCATTCCAAGTGAATACTCGCATTTTTGTCTTCTGATTAAAGTTATTCCTAATTTCTTTATCGTTAAATCCTTCACCTTTTAGTTCTCTGTAACGGTCAGAATTTTTCATCGCTTGCAAGTAATACTTTTCTATATCAGCTTTACTGATACCTGTAAACGGTGCATCTTTATATCCTTTCGTATGTTTGAAAAATTCATTCTGCAAATACTTGAAATGTTCCTTAACAGCCTCCTCAGCATTCTTTTGCATCTGATAATTAATAGTTGTATATACTCTTAATCCATCTTTGTGTACATCATACTGATCGCCGTTTGGCTTATAATGAGTCTTACACCACTCCTTCATATAGTTACGTAACATTTCTCTAAAATAAGTAGCTATTCCCTCATCATGAGAATGTGGATTATAGTTAAGCTTGATTGGCTGCTGTTTTTTCTCGTTAAATTCTTCTGTAGAGATATATCCGTACTTTTCCATCTGTGCAAGAACGGTGTTTCTTCTTTTAGTAGAGTTTTCAGGATTGCGAACAGGGTTATAAGTCGTAGGAGCCTTTAACAGACCAACCAAGACAGCTGATTCTTCCACGCTCAACTCAGATGGTAATTTGGAAAAGAAGGTATGAGCGGCGGCTTTGATACCGAAAGCATTGCTTCCGTAATCCACCGTATTAAGATACATCGAAATTATTTCGTCTTTAGAATAATTCCTTTCAAGTTTCACTGCAACAATCCACTCTTTCAACTTAGCATATACTGTTCCTATCAAAGATTTCTTTTCTCTTGGAAAAAGATTCTTTGCTAACTGTTGTGTCAAAGTACTTCCGCCACCGGAGCTTTTTCGTCCCCCTAAAACAGTTTTTGTTAATACTCTGAACAAAGAACGAGCGTCTATACCGGAATGTTCTCTGAATCTGACATCTTCAGTTGCTATCAAAGCATTTATTAGATTTGGTGAAATATCTTTGTAATTTACAATGGAGCGATTTTGAATTCCTATATATCCAAGCAGTTCTCCATTATCCGCATACACCTCTGTAGCAAGATTAGCCTTTGGATTCTCTAATTCTTCGAAAGTTGGCATAAAACCAAGCCAACCAAAAGACAACATAGAAAAGAATCCGACAATAGCCAACAAAACAAAGATATAACCACCCCACATAAGGCGGATATATTTCTTGAAAGACTTGCTTTGTTGTTGCTTTTTCAGAACCTTCTTATTTTGCATAATTATTATTGTTTCTTTTAATTATCAATCTTGATACTCGATATGCAATCCCACATCGACAATTCCACTAAGCGTACTATCTGTTGTAGCTTGATAAAGTTCAAAAACATATTCGCCTTTCTTAGCAAACTCAATATTTTTTGCTATCCAAAAACGATTATCCCTTAAATCAGAGCGACCTTTCCCTTTCCAAGTTCCGTCAGGATAGGCTAAATTACACTCAATCGTATCTCTCTTTGTTATACTTCCATCAGGTAAAATTGTATTCATAAAGAAATACACATTACAATAAGGATAATCTGTTGTGTTTCTTACATTCAGAGCAAGTTTATACTTTCTTGTCGTATCATCTATTTGAACCAAGTAATGCACTTTGTCTTCTGCTTTCCAAGCTTTTTCATCTACTGACTTGTTTTCATTATACACAACATTGCTATTGCAAGATGATAAAACAAAAAGGGAAAACAATATAATAAAACCTGATTTCAAAACTCTATCTCTTTGTTTCATTTTTCTAAAATCAAATTTAGATTCTATACTACTTATCTTTTTTATTATTTTCTGACTTTTCAGCCAAAGATTCCAAGTCATCTGGTAAAATATTTCTTTTATTGTCTTGAATGATTCTTTTAACTGTATTCACAGAAAGAGGAATCAATTCAGGAGAATTTTGATATGAATACCAAATTGTACGTTTGAATACATCTACTTTATGATATATCGCCTTGCCTTTTTTAGTTTCCAAAGCAACTCCCAATTCCGGGAAACTTTTCAAAGCATCTACATAAACATCATACTCATAATTCAAGCAGCATTTAAGTTTTCCGCATTGCCCAGCAAGCTTTTGAGGATTTGGAAACAACTGTTGAGTCTTTGCAACAGAGGTTGAAACTGAGTGAAAGGAGTTTAGCCAAGTGCTACAACACAATTCTCGTCCACAAGTACCGATTCCTCCCAATCTTCCAGCCTCTTGTCTTGCTCCAATTTGCTTCATCTCGATTCTTATGTGAAATTCCTCTGCCAATGCTTTAATCAGCTGTCTAAAATCCACTCTATCATCAGCTGTATAGTAGAATATTGCTTTTGTTCCGTCTCCTTGGTATTCTACATCATTGACTTTCATCTTCAAATCAAAGGTATTGGCCAATCTTCTTGTTTCAAAAATCATTCCATCTTCCTTTTCCACAGACTGCAACCACTTTTCAATATCTGTAACCCTTGCTCTACGATAAAGTTTCTTGATATTATCTCCGTTTTCCACGTTTTTCTTACGCATTTGTATGCGACACAACTCACCCTTTAGAGAAACAATACCTATATCATGTCCAGGTGTTCCCTCAACTGCAACTACATCACCAACGCAAATCTCCAATCCTTCGGGCAATCTAAAGAAATCTTTTCTTGAATTCTTGAAACGCACTTCCACAACATTACATTCAACTGCATTTGATGGCGATTTGATGCTTTCTATCCAATTGTTGACATTGAATTTAGAACAACTGTCTAACTCTTTTTTATTTATAGGTTTATAGCTTTCAGGAACACCACAACAACCTCTTGACAATAATGGTCCAGATGTGTATTTTATTTTCCCCATATCTGGATCCTCATCAAAATAAGGGTGTGTAAACTGCTCCAATAAAACTACTTCTTCCTTATCTTCATTTTCTAACATCTTACGACTTGCAACCGATATCCTATTTGCTGCATTGCTATATTTAGTTTCTTCGCTGATGGCAGTAACTTCTTCTTCTGTGTTCTGTAATTCTTTTTCTTCCATTGTAATTTTGATATTTAGCTTTTCTTATCACTTGTTAGGCGACAACTGAATTCCGATTTTCAAAGTCAAATCGAAAAACAGAATTTTTGTATTTGCATTTCTTATTATGTGATATTGGGCTTGCTTTAACAAAGAAAAGATTCGCTCTGTGTTTTCATTATTCAAAAATCTCGAAAACTTGGTTTTGTATTCTTTATTTTCTCCCCCAAGCATTTCAACGCCAAATGACACGCCCATTGAGGCCAATAATGATTCTCTAAATAAATCTGAAGCCATAGAAAGGAAACTTTGTTGTCTTTCTCTGCTCATTTTCGAAAATCTTTCACTCAATGCCATTATCTCAATCGCCTTTGCCTTATACATAAATGCCACTCTTGTCCACTCAATAAACATTTCAATAAGTTCTTTATTGTTTTGCTCATCAAGTTGTAAGGCTTTTATTAAATTTCCTTCTGAAGATGCTGACAAATATTCTGCTTCTGATGTTTCAAAACCTCTATTTTCTACAAGATAAGTTTGCAAATCTTCACCCTCTATTGACAACACCTTAACCAATTGTGTTCTCGAAATTATGGTTGGAAGTATCGCTTCAGTATTTTCACTAATCAACAAGAACAAAGTCCCGTTATATGGTTCTTCAAGAATCTTTAATAATTTAGGAGCTGCATCATGACGCAATCTATCAGCACACCAAATTATCATTACCTTATGTGGCGACTCATATGCCGTCATTGTAAGGTCTTTAATTATGGAATTTGCATCTCGTACATTGATTTCAGCTTGTTTATTCTCGGCTTTAAGAAAATCTAACCAAGAATTTATATCAATATATCCTTGTTTTTCCAATACAAATTCCCTAAACAAATCCATAAAAAGAGCAGATTCGTTATTCTTATCTATCTTTTTAGTTGTCGTATTTGGGAATATAAAATGCAAATCAGGGTGTGCAAGATTCTTATATTTCAAACAAGAAGGGCATTTCCCACAAGAGTCTGCGTGTAATTCGTTTTCTGAGGACGAATCGTAAAACTGCTTATTTGTACAGTTGATAAACTGAGCATAAGCCAAAGCAAGCGGGAACGTACCACAACCTTCAGCGCCAGCAAACAACTGAGCGTGAGGCACTCTTCCCTCTTTAACACACTCTATCAAAGAATTTATCAGACGTCTCTGACCAACAATTTCAGCAAACTGCATAAGCCCTTACTATATCACTAATATAATTCACAACTACAAAAACATAGTCGTTTGCAAAGATAGTGAAATTCCTCAAAAGAAAGAAACAGAACAAGTATATTTATTAATAGCAAAAACAAGATTTTCTTTTTTCAACTCTATTTGGCGATAAAACTAATAAATTACTTTATTTCAGCTTTACTAACTCTTCGTTTTTGAATCACTAAAACAAAGAAACAATTTACTAAAACGAAGAAAGAAAAAATTAAAACTAAGAAATATTTTCATATATCTTGCTTTGATTTTGGCAGAACTTAAGAAAGTCGTTTTTTTTTCATATTTTTGCAGTTCACAAATATAGAAAGAGATTAACAATGTTTTACATACTTGCAATAGAATCTTCATGCGACGATACATCTTGTGCTGTAATGGATAGTAATTTCAGAGTTTTATCAAACATTACAGCATCTCAACAAGTTCATGCCGAATATGGTGGAGTTGTTCCCGAGCTTGCCTCTCGCGCACACCAAAGCAACATAATACCAGTCGTAGATAAAGCATTAAAAGATGCGGGAATATCCAAAAACGAACTTGAAGCCATTGCGTTCACTCGCGGTCCCGGTTTGTTGGGTTCTCTTTTGGTAGGTGTAAGTTTTGCTAAGAGTTTTGCAAGTGCCTTAGGCATCAAAATGATTGAGGTAAACCATTTGGAGGCTCATGTTTTGGCACACTTTATTAAGGACACTCCCGAGCAGAAAGTCCCTTCTTTTCCAATGCTTTGCCTTTTAGTTTCAGGGGGAAACACGCAAATCATACAACTTTCTTCTGCAAGGGATATGAAAATAATAGGAAAGACAATCGATGATGCAGCCGGTGAAACAATCGATAAGGCTGCAAAAATACTTTCTTTGCCTTATCCCGGAGGTCCACACATTGATAAACTAGCTCAACAAGGCAAACCTACATTACGCTTTTCTCAAAGCAACATAAGCGGTTATGATTATAGTTTTTCTGGTTTGAAGACTAGCATCCTTTACACTTTGAGAGACAAACTTAAAGACAAGCCTACATACTTGGAAGACAACCTTTGCGACATTGCAGCCTCTGTTCAAAAAGCTGTTGTTGATAGTTTGATTTCCAAATTCGAAAAAGCGATAAAGGACACTGGAATAAGAAATATTGCAATTGCAGGAGGTGTTTCTGCAAACTCTCAATTAAGAGCAAGCATACAAGCCTTAGGTCAAAAATATAATTGCGAAGTATTCATCCCAAAATTCTCATACACAACAGACAATGCAGCAATGGTTGCATCTGCAGCTTTGTTTAAGTATCTGGATAATGACTTTGCGGATTTAAGTGTCGCCGCATACGC
>JAGBSA010000268.1 GCA_017632095.1 Bacteroidales bacterium
CTAAATCGGATTTTGAAAACTATTTGCAAGAATTTGAAATTAGCAACACTAAACAAAAATTGAAGAAGCTATCTTATGGAACTAAGAAAAAGGTTCTTATATCCTTTGGATTAGCTTGCCATTGTAAGTTGCTATTGTTTGACGAGCCGACAAACGGTCTTGACATCCCGTCGAAGAGTCAGTTTAGGAAAGTGATGTTACAGGCAATGACTGACGAGACTTGCGTAGTTATTTCAACGCATCAAGTAAGGGATTTGCACAATCTTATAGACTCTGTATTGATTCTTGATGATACAAACGTATTGCTAAATGCCGACGGCTTGGAAATTTGTAATAAATTATTCTTTGGTACAAGCAACAAAGTACAATCAAATGAGAAGTTGTTGTACACGGAGGATAGTGCAACCGGTGTGCAATTTGTTAAAGAGAATACAGAAAACGAGGATAGCGAACTTAATATAGAACTGCTATTTAACGCAGCCTTTTCCAACAAAACAAGAATCAAAGAACTATTCCCTCAAACCGATAATGCGAAAGGAGAAGAAAATGGAATTTAGCTTCGTAAGATTAAATCATCTTTTGAAAAAACTTTTGCAAGAACGAAGTATGTTTATTCTGATACTGTTTTCTGTATTTTTCTTGCTTAGTTTTGCATCGATGAGTAATGATTTCGTAATGATGGCTTCAAAAATTGTGATATTGGGAATTACTGCCGCTGCGGTATGTCATTATTCCTTTGCGTCATATCATAAGACCAATTCACAGATTCATACAATTCTTTTACCGACATCAACATTGGAGAAATTCATTGCCTTGTTCATTGTGAACGTTCTTGGAATTATCTTGTTGATGTTTGTTTCTTGTTTTTTAGGACTTTTATGCGGTTCTTTTGTTTTTCAAGATAGTGGAATAATTCTGAGAGACATAGTGTATTTTCCTTTTTTCATTGCAGAGCCTTCCACAGAATCACAATCAGACTACTATAGTGTCTTAATCAATTTTGCATCCACGATAGTGTTTCTTTTCTATGCTTCACTTTTCTTCAAGGAAAAAGCGTTGGGATTGGCCTTTATCTGTATCTTTTTATACTTTTCACTGCGTGATTTCTGCAATAATCTGCTTTTAACTTCAATTCAGAATATTCAACTCAACGATTCCTTGTTCGATTATCAGATTCAGAACAACTTTATTTTGAAAGTGATAATCATAATAGGATTCCTATTGCTTACTTATTTAAGAATGAAGGAGGAAGAGGCGTCATGATGAATCATAATCAAACACCGATTTTCTATCAACTTGCATTGAAGTTGTGTGATGAGATTCTGGAGGGCAAATACGAAATAAACGCACGCATACCCTCAGCAAGAGAATTGGCAATCTTGTGTGAGGTGAATCCAAACACCGTTGTAAAATCTTTTGAGTTGCTTACAAACAATCAAATCATCTACAACAAACGCGGAATAGGCTATTTCGTTGCAGAAAACGCCATTGAAAACATCTTAAACATGAAACGCAGACAGTTTACCGAAGAATACCTGCCATTAGTCTTCAAAACAATGAACCAACTTTCGATAAACATGGAGCAAGTCATGGAATTGTTTAATCAATATAATGAAAACCAAAAATAAAGCCCTATGAAAATAAGACGAACTACAATAATGACGATAGCATTTGTTGTTTTGATTTTAATGCTTTCAATTATTATGGATTACATTGCAATAATCAAAGCAAGAGAAGGGGTTTCCAAAGATGTGAAACCAATGGTCGAAAATACAAACCTTAAAATTAACGATTATGGAATTTAGTTTCAAAAGAGTATTTTATTTGTTGAAAGGAATATACCTTTCAAATGGAATGATGTATGCGCTTTTCAGCGGTTGTTTTTCCTATATGCTACTTACTTATCTCATGGAAGAAGATTCCGGAATGTATTTAGTTGAGGACGGAGGCTTATATTCTATATACATTACTATGTTTTTCATAGCCCTTTGTTTCTCTTCTTTTTCCGGATTCAAAATAAAGAATATGCAATTCTTTACTCTGACTAAGCCCGTTTCCGCTTTGGAGAGATTTGTTGCAGAGTTCATTTCCACATTTATTATAAACAACATTATTTTGCTTGCAGGCATGTTATTAAGTGTTATTTCCATCGATTTATTACTTAGTCCCTCAGAGCAAGTTTTTACAAACATAAATATATTACTAAATGATCTTAATCCTAAAACTTGGTCGTGTCTTCTTATTTTCGCGCTTTTGTTTGCCTCTGCTTTGGGTTTCTATTTTTCTTTGAGGTTTGGAATATATGGAGCCTTTCCTTTAATCGGAATTTTTGTAGCAATTGGTGGGGCATTAGTTGGATTGAAAATGCTTTCTCGTTGGAAAGGGACAACAATATTAGATAATATGACACAAAATATTTGTTTTTATGATTATTATCAAGTAAGCGGGGAAATAATATATGATGGACTTTGTGTGATTCTTGGAATCGCTTCACTATTCTTTATAGTCCTTACCTATTTTCACCTAAAAGAAAAAGAATTATAAAACATTAGAGATATGAAACTTAAAAAGACAACACTCGCAACGATAATTGTATCATTCGTTTTATTGATTTCCTTAATAGGATTAGGATTATATGCCGACTATAAGGGCAATCAAGCTCTTGAAACAGCAAAACAAAAAGGCAAGCCTTTATTTGCAACCGAAGAAAACAACGCAACACCATTGTGGGATTTGAATTTGAGATTCCAAGATAGCACATTTGTAAAACCAAACGGCGATACAATTGTAGAAAAGATACATTACTTCTCCGTATCTTTTTAATTGAAAACAGCCCATTTAGACAATATGCTATTCGTTCCAAGACAGAGAATCGTAAAATTTAGGTTTTCTGTCTTTTTTCTTTTGTTTTGTAATTTTTTATTTGGTTTTGCGACTAATAAAGCAAAACAACAATAAAACAGACAATGGACCTGAAAGAAGAATACACCAAAATGGTTATGCAACACAAGGACATAATCTACAAAGTCTGCTATATTTATGCCGAAAAAGACTATATTGA
>JAGBSA010000269.1 GCA_017632095.1 Bacteroidales bacterium
ATCGACAAGCAGTTTTACTTCAATGCCTTCTTTGACTTTTGTTTCCAATGCCATTCTGAACCGTTCCCCCATTGCATCTTTGCCGAAACGATAAATCTCGATCCAGATACTCTGTTTGGCATTTTTGATATCGTTCAAGATACTATTGAATAGAACAAGGTTGTCGTCGAAAAGCTTATATTTTTTCATATTTTATAAGAGTAAAACCAACAAAGGTTCGAAATAAATAACGTTCTATCACACCTATTGTTTGTTTCAAGCATGCCATACAAAGAAAAAAATGCGACATGCACACTAATACAAACGCAAATTTACGAATTTTTTGTATTTCCTTTCATAAGAAAAATACAAAACAAAGCATATATATACCAAATCTTTGTTTCAGTAAAAATAAATCTTGATTTCAGGAAAATAAAACAAAGAAATAATTTAGCGAATCTTTGTTTCAGAAAATTGTTTCTTTGTTTTGGAAAAATCTTTCGTTGATTCAGATTTCTCTTTTCAAGAAAGAAAAAATGCCTTGTGGCTTTATTTGTATTTGCCGTTGGTAATCTCTTCGATGGATAAAGAAATATAGACAATGCAATAGTCATTCGGTTCTTCCTCGTAAAGAAATCCGATTCTGCCATCGTCTTGTAAAATCATGGTTGAGTAAGCCGAGCCTCTATCGCTTACAATCATTCCTTTCTCCCAATGTTCTGCAAATTTAGTTGGGGTATAGGCTGTATTGTTGTCAAGTTCTTTGAAAAAAATACTTACTTCCGTTCTGTTGTTTCCTGTCGGCAGTGATTGCAACATAAGTTCGCAGGCTTTGTTGTCGCTTGTGCGTATGGCGTTTATTTTTAATATTTCACCATTGCAGGAATTGCCTCCGACACTTATTCCACCTGCAACTCTATTACTGCTTACCGCCTCGCTCCATACTCCTTTGGCTAATGCAATATCGGTAAAGGTAAATATGTTGTAATATCTTCCATGTGGCTTACGGCTACTGATAACAATATTTCCATTGCTTAATTCTTCTACCTTGGCTTCGTCGCCTCCTCTAACACAGCCTTCGCCCAATGTGTACCAAGTTTCGCCAAAGTCATCTGAATAAACAACATAATCAACATAGCCTTGGGCGCTGTTAGTCAGCAATGCGGCATACAGTCTGTAGTATTTACTGCCTTTAGCCTTGAATACCTTGGATTGTAATATTCTTCCGGAGGCAAAAAACATGCTATAGACTTCCGGTAATATTGGTTCGTATTTTCCTTTCACGTCCATAAACATAGAGGTTACATCTTCAGGTTCGCTCCAATCAAGACCTCCGTTGCGACTTCTTATTCTTGCCATGTAATTGTGCTTGTTTTGAGTCGCTGTTTGGAAGGTTTGTTTCCCGGCTACACACATTATCAAAACTTCATCGCTCTCTCTGTCGGCAACGATTGCTGCATCACCAAAGCCGCATGAGAATACGTTGTCTTCGGTTCCATTTCCATCGGCTACAGTCTCTTCTTTGCTCCAAGTTTCTCCGTCTCTGGAACGTCTGATTTTTATATCAACTTCGCCATATCCTATATCATTACCGCAAGGTCTGTAATCACTGAGTGCAAGTATTACTCCATCTCTTGTTTGTGCTAAAGCAGGTATGCGGTATGGCTTGTTGTTGTCTATGTCTCTTGAATAGTATAGGTATTTGTAACAAGTTTGTTCTTCGGGATAAAGATAGATGTCGATTATTTCATCAATGTACTTAACTTCTAAGTTTTTTATTTTTTTGAATGAATGTTTGCCTATTTTTATTTCTGACTTGTATCCTCGGTAATCATAGGCATATAGGTTTACTTCGGTGTCTTCTGATAGTGAAATAATCTCTTGGTGATTGTATTCTCTATCGGCACTAATTGTTTTTACGAATGATTTTTCACTACTTTTGAAATAAATATCTGCAATTCTGATATTGTTTGAGTCAAAACAAATGGTTGGAATGTTTATTCTAAGAGTTATATCCTTAGGTTGTCCTTGTGCAAAGGTGTTGCTTGCTGCAAAAAATATACATGCAAAAAATAGTATTATGGAAAAAGATTTAATGTTTGTCTTCATCTTATTTTTGTTTAATTAAACCTCGCAAAGATACAACAAAGTTGTGGAAATAAAAAACGCAAGCCTTAGAAGCCTGCGTTTTTATCTTGATTTTAGTGTTTTCGTTCTTATTTTCCGCAACGTGAAACCAACTCTTCGTAGAAGTAAGTAATGGTTTCGATTCCTTTGAAGAACTGTTCAAGTGGGTAGTTTTCGTTTGGAGAGTGTATTGCGTCAGATCCCAAACCGAATCCCATCAATATAGCTTTTGTTCCTAAGATTCGTTCGAATCCTGCTATGATTGGAATGCTACCACCGCTGCGAGAAGGGATTGGACGCTTGCCATAAGTTTTGTTATATGCCGCTTCGGCTGCTTGATATGCAGGCATGTCGATTGGACATACGTAAGCGTAGCCACCATGCAAAGGAGTAACTTCCACTTTTACTGAATCAGGAGCAAGAGTCTTGAAATACTCTGCGAATTGTTCTGTTACAACTTCGAAATCTTGGTCAGGAACTAAACGGAATGAAATCTTGGCATGTGCAGTTGAAGGTATAACGGTTTTAGCTCCTTCTCCTGTGTATCCACCCCAAATACCGCAACAATCAAGGCTTGGTCTGATACCTGTGCGTTCCAATGTTGTATATCCTTTTTCTCCGTGTAGTTCTTTTATATCAAGACTTTGTTTGTATTCTTCTTCGTTGAATGGAGCTTGATTCATCAATGCACGTTCCTCATCTGATACAACAAGTACTTTGTCGTAGAATCCGGGAACTGTGATGTGGTTGTTTTCGTCAGTCAATTTTGCAATCATTTGACAAAGTATGTTGATTGGGTTTGCAACTGCTCCACCGTACAATCCTGAGTGAAGATCGCGGTTAGGACCAGTTACTTTCACTTCAACATATCCTAAACCTCTTAGACCGGTTGTTATAGATGGAACATCGGCTGCCAACATTGATGTGTCAGATACAAGAATGATGTCGCTCTTCAAAAGTTCCTTGTGCTCACGACAAAAATCGTACAAGCTAACTGAACCGATTTCTTCTTCACCTTCCAACATGAATTTCACATTGCATGGAAGAGA
>JAGBSA010000270.1 GCA_017632095.1 Bacteroidales bacterium
AAAAAATAAAGCGAAGAATGAAAATGTTTATTTTAGAAAGTGAAAATAATAAGGGCTGATTTTAGAAAATCAAATTGGAAATACTTAAAATAGAATCTATTTCACATAAGTTCCTTGTAAAAGAACCATGCGTGAATTGTTTTCTTTGATGATGAAAATGAAAGGTTTGTCAAAAACAATCGGTTCTCCATTGCCTGTATTTATGATTTTTTCGCCCAAAGTCTTCTGCATAGATTGCAGTAAGGCTTCATTGGGTTGACGAAATTTCAAATTGATATCCACAATGATATTAGACGGAGTTGCAGAATCGGAGATAACGGCTTGCAGTGGAGGATATAGTCTTATGCTTTCGCAAAAATCCTCAAAAGCTGGAAATATTATCGTGGTATTTCTTTTTTCCAATGATTCAATCAACTGAATGTATTTTCCCTCTGAAAGAGATGCTGCATAGTTTCGCCAAGATAATTGTAGAGGTGTAATCATCATAAGAGAGAAACTTCCATTTCCAATAGGTATTTCTGCAACCAATTCCTTTTCTGTAAGTACGCAATTGAAATTTTCAGACAATGAGAAGAATTCTCTTTCTTGCGATAAGGTGTCATTAAGGAAAAATTTAAGGGATTTAGTTTTCAGTGCATCTTCATAAACAAGAGGAAACTCAAAACTTTGATTAAATTTCAGGCTATCTTTATTTTCGACACTTGCAACAAAGGATAAATTTATTGAAGAATCTATTGGAAGCACCAAATCTTCAATCTCGTTAAGTCTTTCGCACATTTGCACCGATGAGGTGTCGTTTATCGATGCAAAATCAGCAATGCGATTCAGATAATCTCTGTCATAATTGGACAAATACCAATCTCGATATAAGAATAAGGCAGAAAAGCCCATGTTGTTGCAAGAAGAATCTTTGCTAAATGAGTTTCTGAATATATCAAATCCCAAACCGTTGGACATTCTTAATAAATCCACATATTCTCCAAAAGATATATCATTGTTATTCTTAGATAAATCCGGTGCAGATATGGAAACCCCATAGAATTCTGTCTCATTGTTCTTGCCACACGAGAAAATGAAACAGCAACATATCAAAATGCTTATAATTTTGGTGATTTTCATTCCAATCAAATAAGGATTCAAATCCTCAACGAAAGAAAAGGCGAAAAATTACCTTAGAAAAGAAAAAATGTATTCAAAAACTACATTCAGCGAAACGAAGTTTTAATTTTCTAAAACTTGAATCCAATTTTCTAAAACTTCGTTTCCGTAAACTGTTTCTTTGTTTTATTTTAATTTGTCTAAATATCGAGCAAAATATCATTTCTTCTCTTTATCTTTGCATCAAAATTCGTCTTATCAATGTCGCAGAAAAGATTATATACATTCTCACAAGCCTTAGCCTATGCGAGGGAATATTGTGCCAAGGGGGAACATTGCCAAAGTGAAGTGAGAGAGAAATTGCGTTCGTATTATGTTCAGGAAGATGAAATAGACTCTTGTCTTGCTGAATTGATAATTGACGGTTTTATAAACGAACAACGCTATGCCGATTTGTTTGCTGTAAGTAAGTTTCATCAAAACAAATGGGGACGAATCAAAATAAGAATGCACCTGAAAGCAAAAGAAATCTCAGAAATCTGCATAAAGAAAGCATTGAAATCAATAGATGAAGAAGAGTATATGAAGACTTTGGACAGTCTTTGCAAGAAAAAAATAGAGCAAACCCAAGAAGCAAATCCTCTTAAAAAGAAAGCCAAAGTTATCTCTTTTCTTGCCTCAAGGGGATTTGAGTTTGAGTGTATTCAAATGTCACTGGAAAATAATATGTTATGATTTCGAGAATCCCAAAGTTCCTAAGACTGATTGCAGGTAAAGAATGTGAGTTCCATATTCCCACTAAGGAAAAGATAATCTACCTTACGTTTGACGATGGTCCCGTTCCCGAGGTAACGCCTAAGGTTTTGGATATATTGAAACGCCACAATGCCAAAGCAACATTCTTTTGTGTCGGGGATAATATTAGGAAATACCCTGAACTTTACAAAATACTCTTAGACGAAGGACACAATGTGGGCAATCATACGATGCATCATTTACAAGGACTTAAAACAAGTTTTTCTGATTATATGAAAGACGTTGAGCAAAGTGCGGAATTATGCTCTTCAAACTTGTTTCGCCCACCTTATGGTAGGATTTCAAAACGACAAAAGCAAGAATTGTTGAAGCGAAACTTCAGATTGATATTTTGGAGCGTGATAAGCTTCGATTATAGCAAAAAAATCTCCCAAGAGAAGTGTCTTAAAAATTCATTAAAACTTCACTCGGGAGATATTATCCTTTTTCACGACAGTCTGAAAGCCGAGAAAAATATGCTATATGCACTTGAACGAGTCCTATTGTTTTATTCTGAAAAAGGCTTTCGTTTTTGTGCAATTCGCTAAAGGCGATTATTCTGCGACCAATACTTCTTTGATTACAACCTCGTTATATTTCAAACGAACAGTACTTTTTCCTCTGCGAACCAATGGCTCATCGCCGTAAGCAACATCAACTCCGAAGATAGCCTCATTGTCAAAGAAGAAATAGGCTTCTCCATTTGCATCAGAAACTCCTGTTCTGCGAATGCTGCCTGACTCTTGTGAAATAGTTATTCTTGCATTCGACAATCTTTGTGTAGGATTGGTTGCATCTTTAACAACAATGGTAAGACCGCAACCGTCGATTTCATCTTCCCCACAGCTGATAAATAGCGGAGATACAAGCACTACCGCCAATGCCATCAAAAAAAATATTCTTACTTTCTTCATCATAACGGTTTTTTTTTGTAATATTGCGTTTTCAATTAAAAGAATAATTTGCAAAACTAAGAAAAAAAAACGTATGAGTACAAGAAAAAATTTATTTTTAAGTCTTTTTGTTGGACTTTTAGCAATAGGCTGTTCTGATAAAGTGGCAAATAAGAGTACGGTAAGCGAAGAAAAACCAGAGGAAACAAAACAAAAAAACACTATGATAGTAATCAGTACTGATTTAGGGGAAATGAAAGCGATTCTATACAATGAAACGCCCCAACACAAAGAAAATTTCATCAAATTAATTAAGGAAGGATACTTCGATGGTACGCTTTTCCATAGAGTGATTGACGGATTCATGATACAAGGAGGAGATCCTGACTCTAAAACTGCAAAACCTGGTCAAATGTTAGGACAAGGCGGTCCGGGATATACAGTTCCTGCGGAATTCAGACAAGAACTTATACACAAGAAAGGAGCATTGGCTGCAGCAAGAATGGGAGACCAAATGAACCCTCAAAAAGCCTCTTCCGGCAGTCAGTTTTATATCGCACAGGGAAAGAAGTATACTGCAAACGAATTGAATATTCTTAGCAGCAGAATGGGAAAAGCATTCAACCAAACTCAAATTGACACATACACAACAGTGGGTGGCGTTCCGTTCTTAGACTACGAATATACCGTATTTGGCGAAGTGATAGAAGGATTGGAGGTAATAGACAAAATAGCTAAGGTTCAAAAAGACAGATACGACCGTCCGACACAGGATATCAAGATGACAATCAAAATTATCGAAGAATAAATTATCTGCTATGAAGCAAAGAATCAAACAATCCATTGAAAACCTTAAGCAATTAAGTGTAAACACACTGGAGGAACTTGAACAGCTGAGAATACAATACCTTGGTAAGAAGGGTGTATTGAATGATCTGTTCGCTCAATTCAAGACTGTGCCCAATGAAGAAAAGAGAGAAATGGGCTCATTGTTGAATGAGTTAAAGACAGCGGTGCAAACAAAAATCGAAACCTTGAGAGATGCTCTTGAAGCAAAGATAGAGAGTAAGATAACGATAGATGACTTGACCAAACCTGCATATTTGGAAACCTTAGGCTCAAGACACCCAATCTCTTTGGTGAGAAACGAAATTACAAACATATTTGCACAAATCGGATACACAGTTGAAGAAGGCCCAGAGATAGAAGACGATTGGCATGTCTTTTCTGCGTTGAACTTTCCGCCAGAACACCCTGCTAGAGATATGCAAGACACATTCTTTATCGAGAATAGAGAAGACGGAAACAACACAGTGCTTCGTACACACACCTCTTCAGTGCAAGTACGCACCATGGAGAAGCAGCAACCTCCGATAAGGATAATCGCACCCGGCAGAGTATTTCGTAATGAGGCTATTTCGGCAAGAGCGCATTGTATATTCCATCAAATAGAAGGACTTTACATCGACAAGAACGTATCATTTGCCGACTTGAAACAAAGTTTGTATTATTTCGCAAAAGAAATGTTCGGAGCAGAAACTCAAATCAGATTGCGACCATCTTATTTCCCATTCACAGAACCAAGTGCAGAAATGGACGTATCTTGCAATCTGTGTGGCGGAAAAGGATGTAACGTCTGCAAAGGCACAGGTTGGTTAGAGATAATGGGCTGTGGAATGGTTGATCCAAACGTTTTAGAAGCTTCAGGCATAGATTCTACAATCTATTCGGGCTTTGCTTTCGGTATGGGCGTGGAACGAATCGCTATGTTGAAATATGGAGTAAACGATTTGAGAATGTACTTCGAAAACGACGTGAGATTCCTAAACCAATTCAAGACATTCATTTAGTAAATTAACGAATAAAAACAAGGGAAGGGTCGAAAGGCTCTTCCTTTTCTTTGTATATGGCAAGAATAACTATCGATAATATGAAATTTTACGCCTTTCACGGCTGCTTTGCCGAAGAAAGTGCAATAGGAACTAACTTTTCAGTAGATTGTGAATTTGATTGCGATACACAAAAAGCAGAACAAAGCGACAATATCGAAGACACGGTAAGCTACTTGGACGTTTACCAAGTCATAAAGCAACAAATGGAAATTCCATCACACCTATTGGAACACGTAGCTCGCAGAATAATAAACGCAATGTTCGACAAATTTCCACAAATCGACTATTGCAAAATCAGAGTTCACAAACTAAACCCACCATTAGGCGGACAAATGCACGGAGTTAGCGTTTGTCTTGAGTCGAATCGCTCTTAGGCTTAGAGCTACCGAAGAACAAAACCCACACAATCCAAAGTAGGAAAATTACAACATACATTATAGGTCTTGCAACCCAATCATGGTAGAACTGAAAGTTCTCCGGGTTGTGAGCAAATAAGGTTGTAAGCAAATAAATCCTCACAATATTTACAAGAATCAAAACTACACAGCCGCCAAAGAAGTACGGAATCTTTTTCCACCAACAACCCGTACACAGAAGCAGTATAAGAAAGAACTGCAACAACTGTTTTACGGCAGAGCAATCGTGAATTATATTCATAACAGCATAAATTTCCACGCCCGATTGAGGATTGGAGCGGAAGAAATAAAAACACATATTCTCACAATAGAAATTCAAATCGCAGAAACTCTCAAGAAGAAAACGACTGCCCTCAAAAGCAATCAAGGTAAAGAAGTCAAACACCTGCTTAGTCCAAGGACCGAAAAGCCAAGAGTCCATATTCGCATTCCAATACAAGAAATGGAAAACCACACTTGCAACACTCAAAGCAGCAAAGTTTTTTATCAACTTCCTATTATTGGCATTTGCCCACACTCTAAGCAAGATTTCTTTCGTTTTCATGCCGCAAAGATACGCAAAAACCAAAAAACAACATAAGCAAAGCAAATTTCAGTCTTTCAAAACTTGAATTCACTAAAACCTTTCTTGATTTTAGAATGCTCCAAATAAGGTTTTATAAAAATAAATCTTTGTTTGAAAATCGTCCAACAGCCTTGGACTATGTCTCCAACGCCTTTGGACGAATCTCAAAGTTCGTTTCAAAATAATATGAGCAGATTTGAGAGATGTAATGAAAGGAATGGAAATGCTTTTTAGAAAGAAAAAAGTTTGGCTAAACTTCGAAAGGTCTTGTTGATTCTTGCAATCACTTATTTTGAAATTAAGTCAAAAAAATGCAAATAAAATAAAATTTTATAAAAACCTTGAAATCAGAATAGTATAACAAAAAGATAGCCTTTTGAGTCTCGAATTTAGGCGTTCGAAAGCCTTGAAAAAATCTCATTCGTATGATAATATATACGGGCATTTAATTTGTGTGTCTCGAAAAGAGGAAAAACTAACATAAAATTTTATATAGCATGAATGAATTTAGAAAAGAACTTAAGAAATCTTTGGAGTGGTGTTTCAGAGGTGTTAAATCCGTATCGTGAAGTCTCGATGGAGAGCGTATAGTCTGCAGTGCGTTTTGTGGAAGCGTAAAGATTTGGAAAGTAAATTAAGTGAAGAATTTCTTGAATCTTGAAAAGAAAATATCGAATCTTCGTTTCAATTTTCTTAAACGACAATTCAGTATTTTGTGGCTAAGTATTATGGTTTTGTGTTGATGGTTTGCAATAATATTATCTTTTTTTGGTGTAATTAAAACTAAAATCGTATCTTTGCCCGTTAGTAATAGAAAAAGGATAAGTTAGATTTATGAGTGCGAAAAGCCGTTTGAAAACATATAAGACATTGCTTTGCTTGTTTGTTGTGGCTATGGGATTGCCTCTTTTTGCTCAATCAGATGGTGTTTTGTCATCTAAGCCTCGTTATGCGGAGGCTAAGTTCGATAAGTTGGCTCATGATTTTGGTGAGATTCAAAAAGGCGAGGAGGCAATAGCTGTCTTTATGCTCATAAATCAAGGAGCAGCACCTTTGGTCGTCGAAAACATAACGGCATCTTGCGGTTGCACAATTGCTCATTGGGATCAGGCTCCTTTAATGCCGCAAGATACAACGCAAATCAAGGTTTCGTATAATTCAAACATTGTTGGGGAGATTAAACGTAGCCTTGTAGTGAAGACAAACGACAGAAGACAAAAAAGAATCCGTCTTACAATTACAGGAAGTGTTGTTTCGGAAGAGGAATAATAAAGTTTTAACATAAAAATAAGTGATATGAAAAGATTTATTTCAACATTGATTTTGGTATTCGCTTTTGTGTTTGGTGCTAATGCTCAAACTCAAAAGGCAGAACAAAAACCTGCGTCTAATCAAGCAGAGATTACATTCGAAAAATTGGAACATGACTACGGTAATGTGCCACAAGGAGGTGATGGTGTTACTCAATTCAAGTACACAAACACTGGTAAGGTGCCTTTGGTTTTATCTAAGGTTCGTTCTTCTTGCGGTTGTACTGTTCCTTCTTGGAGTAAAGAACCTTTGATGCCGGGACAATCTGCTTCTATTACTGTTAAGTATAACACTAATAACGTTGGAGCAATCAATAAAAGCGTAACCGTTGAGTCTAATGCTTCAAATAGCAGAGTTATTTTGAAGATTAAAGGTCAAGTAGTTAAGAAATAGTAAATTAAAATTAAAAAATAAAATACGTAATGCCACAAATATCAAAGAAAGGTAATATTTTACCAGCTTCAGCCATAAGAAAATTGGTGCCTTTTTCTGAGGCGGCAAAAGCAAAAGGGATAAAGGTATATCACCTTAATATTGGTCAACCTGATATTGAAACTCCACAAGGAGCAGTTGATGCTTTGAGAAAAGCAGAAATGAATGTAGTGGAATATACTCATTCTGCAGGAAATGTTTCTTACAGAAAGAGATTGTGTGAGTACTATGCACAACACAATATCAATATCACACCAGATGAAATCGTTGTTACAAACGGAGGTAGTGAAGCTTTGCAATTTGCTTTCACTATTTGCTGCAACCCTGGTGATGAGGTGTTGATTCCAGAACCTTATTACACAAATTACAATTCTTTTGCTATTTTGTCTGATACAGTGATTAAAACCATACCTTCTGTTATAGATAATGGTTTTGCTTTACCTCCTATTGAGGAATTCGAGAAAGCAATCACTCCTAAGACAAGGGCAATCATGGTTTGTAACCCTAATAACCCTACTGGTTACCTTTATACTAAGGAAGAGTTGAAAATGTTGGCTGAATTGGCGAAGAAACATGATTTGTATTTGTTTGCTGATGAGGTTTACAGAGAATTTTGCTATGATGGTAGAAAACACTTCTCTGTAATGGAGTTGGAAGAAATCTCAGACAATGTTATACTTTTGGACTCTGTAAGTAAGAGATATTCTGCTTGCGGTGCGAGAGTGGGAGTTATCATTTCAAAGAATAAAGAAGTTATGACTGCTGCTTTGAGAATGGGTCAAGCAAGATTGTGTCCTCCTTATTTCGGTCAAATATTTGCTGAGGCTGCTATCGATACTCCAAAAGAATATTTTGATGCAGTTGCTGAGGAATATGATAATAGAAGAAAGACATTGGTAAATGCGGTTAATAATATTCCAGGCTGCCGTTGCCCAATGCCAACTGGTGCTTTCTATACTATAATCGAAATGCCGATAGATGATTCTGATAAGTTCTGCGAATGGTTGTTGAGGGACTTCTCTTACAATGGTGCTACAGTGATGTTGGCTCCTGCAACAGGATTCTATTCTGACCCTGAAAAGGGAAGAAAACAAGCTCGTATGGCTTATGTCTTGAAAGAAGAGGATTTGAGAGCTGCTGTTAAATGTTTGGAAGAAGCATTGAAGGTTTATCCGGGCAGAACAAACTAAGCAAAATTCAGATAAGGATTAGTTAATATTCAATTGAATATACTCAAAGCGATGTTCGATGTTTTATAATCGGCATCGCTTTGTTTTATTTCTTTGCTTTGTTGTTGTGAATTCAAATAAAAATAGTATCTTTGCAAGGTAAAATATTATATCTTATGGCAAATAGTCAATGTGTTACAGTTGAAACTGCAAAAGAGTTGGGTTTGTTACCCGAAGAGTTTGAAAAGATTAAGGAATACTTGGGTGGAAGAACCCCAAATTATACAGAGTTGAGTATTTACTCCGTTATGTGGAGTGAACACGCCTCTTACAAAAATTCAATAAAGTATTTGAAGACATTGCCGAGGGAAGGCAAACAACTATTGGTTAAACCGGGTGAAGAAAATGCGGGAATGGTTGATGTAGGTGGCGGTTTGGCTTGTGTATTCAAAATAGAATCACACAATCACCCTTGTGCAGTAGAGCCTTTCCAAGGTGCAGCAACGGGAGTTGGTGGTATAAATAGAGATATTTTCACAATGGGCGCAAGACCTATTGCTCAGTTGAATTCTTTACGCTTTGGAGATATAAAAAATCCTCATACACAATGGTTGATTAAAGGAGTGACAAAGGGAATCTCTCATTACGGAAACGCTTTCGGTGTTCCTGTGTTGGGAGGTGAGGTTTACTTCAATGAATGTTTTGAACACAATCCTTTGGTTAATGCAATGAGCGTTGGAATCATGAAAAAAGAGGATCTGATTAAAGCTCTTGCAAAAGGAAAAGGAAACCCTGTTTATATAGTTGGCTCAGCTACCGGTAAAGATGGTATTCATGGAGCAACCTTTGCTTCGGCTGACGTTACTGAAAATTCAGCTGACGATATTCCTTCAATACAAGTGGGAGACCCATTTCAAGAAAAATTGTTGCTTGAGGCTACTTTAGAATTAGGAAAGAGTGGTGCAATAGTTGGAATGCAAGATATGGGTGCCGCAGGTATCATTTGCTCAACATCAGAGATGAGTGAAAAAGGTAATTCCGGTATGATAATCGACTTGGATAAAGTTCCATTACGTCAAAGCAATATGGAGCCATGGGAGATTCTTTTGTCTGAAAGTCAAGAAAGAATGTTGGTTTGCGTAAAACAAGGACAAGAAGAAGTTGTAGAAAAGATATTTGCTAAGTGGGATTTGAATTGTGCTAAGATAGGTGAGGTTATAGACGAAGATATGTTGTACTTCCGTTGGCATGGTGAAGTTGTAGCACAAGTTCCTGCTGCTTCATTAGTGTTGGGTGGAGGAGCTCCTGTTTACGATAGAGCATATAGAGAGCCTGCTTACTATAAGGAAACATTTGAATTCTCAAAAGATAAAGTTGTTGAGCCGGATATGCAAGAGGCAAAGAAGATTGCTGAATTCTTGGCAAAGGCTCCGAACATCGCATCTAAGAGATGGGTTTATGAACAATATGATTCAATGGTTGGAACTAGAAATATGACAACCAATAGACCATCTGATGCAGGTGTTGCGAACTTAAAAGGAACAGAAAACGCAATTGCTATGACTTGTGATTGCAATTCTAGATATGTTTACTCAGATCCATGCATTGGAACACAGATGGCAGTTGCTGAAGCGGCAAGAAATATTGTTTGTGCAGGAGGTGATCCGCTTGCAGTAACGAATTGCTTGAACTTTGGTAACCCTTACAATGAGGAAACTTATTGGCAGTTTGTCAAAGCAATAGAAGGTATGGGTATTGCTTGTAGAAAATTCAATACTCCGGTAACAGGAGGAAACGTAAGTTTCTACAATCAAGCCTCAATGAACGGAAAAATTGAAGCAGTCTTCCCTTCACCGGTTATAGGTATGGTTGGAACGGTAGAGAAAGACAAACAAATGACCCTAGACTTCAAGAGAGAAAACGCAACTGTTTATTTGTTGGGAGATATTGTTGATGATATTGCTTGTTCTGAGTATTTGTATTCTTACAGAGGCATAAAACTATCGACACCTCCTCATTTCGATTTGGATAAAGAGGCTAATATGCAAAAGGCTTTGAGCGATTTAATTAACCAAGGCTTAATCGAATCTGCTCATGATGTGAGTGAGGGTGGTTTGTTCATCACAATGTTGGAATCAGCTATGTGTAGAAACTATGGATTCGACCTTTACACAAGTGGCGAAGTGCGTTTGGACTCATTCTTGTTTGGAGAAAGCCAAGGCAGAGTTGTTGTTACTGTTAAGGAAGGCAAGGAAAATGACTTTATAGATATGCTTAATATTTCTGGAGTTGCATGTTGTGCAATCGGAAGTGTGAGAGCAGATGGCGAAATCTTTGTTGATGAGGTTTCATTCGGAAAAGTGTCTGCATACAAGGCTTCTTATGACAACGCAATAGGAGATGAATTAAGCAAATAAAAAATTAAAAACAATAGATTCAAAAACAGAAAAAACGAAATGAAGAAACTAATTTTGTCATTCTTGATTTTAGGATTTACTTTTGGCGTTTCAGCACAAGGAAATGACGGATTAACACCAGAGATGTTGAATAAAATCAAGCAATCATATAAATCTACACCAGAAGATAAGGCATTGAGAAATGCTGTTGCTAATGGAAAGATTCAGTCTTTGGCATTGGATTTGGATAATCTTGGAAAGTATGATACGCATTTCTCTCATAGAGTAAGCAGTCGAGGTATTACAGACCAAAAATCATCAGGGCGTTGCTGGATGTTTACAGGCTTCAATGTAATGAGAAGCGAGATGATAGCAAAATATAACCTTGGTGCATTCGAATTTAGTCAAAACTATCTATTCTTTTATGACCAATTAGAGAAAAGTAATTTGTTCTTGTCGTTAATAATAAAGCACATCAACGAACCAATAGACAGTAAACACAATGAATGGTTGTTCAAAAACCCTCTTTCAGACGGAGGTCAGTTTACAGGAGTTTCCGATTTGGTTACAAAATATGGTTTGGTGCCTTCAACAGTTCAACCAGAGACATACAACTCTAACAACACAAGAAAAATAGATGAGTTGATAATCCTAAAACTTAAGGAGTATGCTTTGGAACTTAGAGCAATGAATGCTGACAAGAAAATAAAGAAAGATAGATTAGAAACTCGCAAAGTTGAAATGCTATCTCAAATTTATAGAATGTTGGTATTAGCTTACGGAGAGCCTGTTCAAGAATTTACTTACACATTGAGAGATATCAATGGTAAAGAAATCTCAACAGAGACTTACACTCCTAAATCTTTCTATGAAAAGTTCGTAGGTAAAGATTTGAAGAACTCTTATGTGATGTTGATGAACGATCCTTCGAGAGAGTTTTACAAAGTTTATGAAATAGAAAATGACCGTCATGTTATGGACGGAGCAAACTGGAAATATATCAACCTACCTATTGAAGATATCAAGAAAGTCGCAATAGCTTCTATAAAGGATTCAACTATGATGTATTTCTCTTGTGATGTCGGTAAATTTTTGTACTCAGAAAAGGGCTTGCTAGATGTAAACAATTACGACTATGGCTCTTTGATGGGAACAACTTTTGGAATGGATAAAAAACAACGTATACAAACATTCGCAAGTGGCTCTTCTCATGCAATGACACTTTGTGCCGTGGATTTGGATGCAGATGGTAAGTCAAAGAAATGGCTAGTTGAAAACAGCTGGGGAGCATCTCATGGTTGGCAAGGTCATTTGATTATGACCGACGAATGGTTTGAAGAATATATGTTCAGAGTTGTAGTTGACAAAAAGTATGTTCCAACTGAGATATTGAAATGTTTGGATCAAAAAGCTATTATGCTACCACCTTGGGATCCGATGTTCAGTGAAGATATTAACTAATGGGGGTATCGAATATGAGATTCGTCGGAAGTATTGTAGTATTGGTATTCATGCTTTGTGCTTATAGGGTTCAAGCACAAGAACCTGATTCGTTGTATTCTTCTTATATGCAAGAGGAAGCCTATTACGACGAAGAGGAATCTTATGAGTATGAGCCTTCCGATGAAGAGAAAATTGTGCAAGATGAATCTGATGAAGCAAGGGAAAGAGTGCTTTATGTCGAAGACCTATACAACTATGTCTATTACTTACTGGAAAACGATAGTTTAGTATATCGTTACGCAAAGTATAAGAATCAAGATGAGATAGTTGATTTTGTAGGTACATCTGCAGAATTGGAAAATCTTGATAGGAAGTTTGAGGTTATAGATATAACAGAAGAAGAACCGTTATTCTATTGTAGAGAATATGTGTTCAACGAAAACAAAGCGTGGGACTTTATTTACGAAAGACTATACGATAAAAACGGAAAATTAATCTTCTTTGTCAGACAATATAATACCTATAACTCTGGTTGTGCCGAGGTTGCCTTTGAACGTTCTGAGTATTATTGGGACGATAAAGGTGAATTGATTCGTAAAACCTATGAAATATACGACTCGCACAATACTTCATTAGATATAACAGATTGTTGGATGGAGCGAGAGGTGTATGACAAAATAATGGATAAGGAATCCTTTTTGTTAGCTCACCCATTCCCAACGACAAATGATGAAACAATAGAGGAGCCAGCGAAAGAATAATAGTAGAAAGTATGAATCTGATTATCGATAGGGGGAATACATTATATAAAATTGCCGTTTTCGATAACGACACTTTGATTATGGAGCAATCTTTTCAAGAATTGACATTGTCGGTTCTTGAAAAGATTTTTCACACTCAAAGGATTGAAAAAACCATACTTTGTTCTGTTGGAGGAAATGTTGATAAAGAGATAATAGAATACCTAGAATCAAAATCAATCTTCCGAAATATGAATGATAACTTACAACTTCCGATAAGTATTGCCTACAAAACACCAACAACCTTAGGTAAGGATAGAATTGCATCTGTTGTTGGGGCATTGGAAATTGTGAAAGGTCATTCTGTAATAGTGATAGATGCAGGTAGTTGCATCTGTGTAGATTACGCGGATAAGGATTTAGTTTATCAAGGGGGAAGTATCTCTCCGGGAATCAAAATGAAATATCGTTCGTTGAATACTTTTACGGCAAACTTGCCGTTATTAGATTTGGCAAAAGAAGAAATTGTAGTTTGTGGAGCAGAAACCCAAGAGTGTATTCATTCGGGAGTAATTAACGGAACCTTATATGAGATAGAGGGTTTCATCGATTACTATCTTCAAAAAGATAATACAGCAGAGGTAGTGTTGACAGGAGGAGATGCAGAACTTATCGCAAAAAGATTAAACAGAAAAGTGATACTTGATAAACATATAGTATTGAAAGGATTAAACGTAATATTGAATGCAAATGCGAATTAGAAATATTTTAAGTGTATTATTGTTGATTGTGTTCTTGATACCATTATCGGAATCAAAGGCACAAAACACATTGAGTTCGCCTTACTCAAAGTACGGCATAGGAGAAACCGACCTTTATTCGAATGCAATAACCTCTTCAATGGGTGGAATCGGTTATGCAATGCATCGAAACAATATGGTCAACTATCTAAATCCTGCATCTTACTCTGCAGTCGACTCTATGTCGTTTGTATTTGATATAGGGTTCTATAATAATTACACAATCTTAAGAACAAATAACGCAAAGACATCTGGTAGTGTCGGAGGGTTTTCTCATATCTTGTTTGCTTTGCCTTTGCATAAGACATTGAAAATAGGAGGAGGGTTATTGCCAGTTTCGGGAATAGACTTTACTGCATCGGAAACGCACAAAGAAGACACCATAAACATAGGTCATTACAAGGCCTCATACAAAGGAGATGGCGGAGTGAATAAAGTCTTCTTAGGATTATCTTATAGCCCAACCGAAGCAGCGGGTTTATTAGATAATCTCTCTATAGGCATGAATGTGTCTTACCTATTTGGAAATTACTATCGTAGTAAGACAGTTTCCTTTCCAGATTCAGCACAATTCTTGTCTTCTCGCGTAGAAGATAATTATAGAATCTCAGCATTTACTGTTGATTTCGGATTACAATATTTCCAACCTTTGAAAAACGGAGATGTGTTAGGAATAGGTTTAACTTATGCAACCCCTAGCGTACTTCCTACAAAAAATCAATATAGACATTACACCTTTACAGAATCTGCAGAGATAGAAACAATTCGAGATTCTGTACTTTCAATAGATGGAAACGGCGAAATAAAAATCCCACAATCGATGGGAGTCGGATTATCTTTTGAACGCCCACAAAAATTCTTCGTTGAATTAGATGCAAGTTATACTCAATGGAGTCAATTTGAAGTTCAAGGAGTTCCTTACGGCGATGTAATGAAAGATGAATTGAAGATAAATGCTGGATTAGAATATAAACCAGATGTATATGGTAGTTACTTCCAGAAAATTAGCTATAGATTTGGCGCGAATTATTCAAGCGGTATGCTATATTTGAGAGACCAAACGATCAACCAAT
>JAGBSA010000271.1 GCA_017632095.1 Bacteroidales bacterium
GTTGTAATCAAGATTCTTTTGCATTAAAGCTTCTTTTCTCTCTATGGCTTTACCGAATTTGTCAAACAAAGTGTGAGGTTGGAGTTTTCGAGGACTTTTTTTGTCAAATAAATCGATGTCTTGAAGTACGCTCTTGCTCATTGCAATCCAGCAATCGACACTTGACACGAAGTATTTGGTGAAACAATTATCGAAAAAACGCTTTTCGTGCGGTATTATATTATCTGCAATTGCTATAATTCGAGTATGCTTATTTGATTTAATGATTCGAGCTATGCTTCCAAAGCATGGAGCCATGAAAGGCAGCCAATACTTTATTATAACTATGTCCGGTTTTTCTCTTTTTAGTTTTCGCCCCATCTTTATCCAAGATAACGGATTTATTGAATTGACAGAGCGCTCTATTTTGAAATCATACGATGCTTTTTCTTCACAAAACTGTGTCTTTCCGGGGAAAAGGAATGATGGATACTGCAATGAGAATGTTTGAATCTCGACACTCTCGCCTTCATCTTTGAACTGCTGCATCAATCTTTCGTTAAAAGATGCCAATCCCCCTCTGTATGGATATGCTGTACCGATTAAAACGATTTTCATCAATTATGGTTTTCGTACAATGAATACATGGTTTGTTATATTGGAGATGTCGTCGCTTGCTATGGCCATTCGTTTTACTCTCTCTTCGCTTAAAGTTGATGCATAGTCAATTTGTTCTACCGAAAAGCCGGCACTAGCTAACACTTCCGCATAATCTCTGCCGAACTCACGAAGATGGTCTTTTTGACCAAAGTGTCGCTCTCTTTCTATGGGGTCTGTGATAGATGAATCCTCGTATGTTTTCTCTCTTTCAGGATTTATAGGCGACAACAACACAGCCCAACCTCCTTTTTTCAGAACTCTGAAAATCTCACTCAAAGCCTTGTCAAGATGTTCTACGTGTTCCAAAATATGATTCGCCATAATAACATCGAAACTCTCGCTTTCCAAAGGCATATTCTCCACATTGAGATGAATATCCGCCCAAGGACTTTCCAAATCTGCAGTTTTATAATTCAGATTCTTAAGTTTTTTGAATTTATCTATGAAACAAATTTCCGGAGCTATGTGAAGGAATGAAAGAGAATCGGAAAACAAAGGTGTTCTTTCTTGTAAGAATAACCATAAAAGCCTATGACGCTCTAATGAAAGGCAGTTTGGACATAAGGCATTCTCTCTTGAAATCACGTAACCATAGGGAAGGAATTTTCTGTAGTGCTTTCCACACACTGAACACTCTTTCTTGTTACCCAGATAAAAAGGTTTGCAACACAACATTGCAATCCGTACGAACCTTTGCAAAATACGCCTTGGTATTCTGCGAAGAAAAAACCTTATAATTCTCTTCATATTACGTCAAATAGCCGATTCAGTCTAACAAACCACAAAGATACAACAAAGAAATGAATTATTATATAGATTATTCGCAGGAGTTTTGACTTAGAAGCTGTAAACACATCAATAAAGCTTGATTGGAGGTTCTTTCTATGAAGTTTTCTCGTGTTGTCTTAAACAAAAATTTTTCTGCAATGCAGTTTTGTTTATCTGCAACAGCAATCCAAACGGTTCCAACGGGCTTTTTATCATTGCCGCCATCAGGTCCTGCTATGCCGGAAGTTGCAATTGCATAATCTGTATTCAAAACCTCTCTTGCTCCTTTAGCCATTTGTCTGACGACTTCTTCGCTTACAGCTCCGTAGTTTTGAATATCTTCTTTGCGAACGTGCAAAACATTTTCTTTAACTTCATTTGCATAGCTTACAATGCTGCCTTTGTAATATGAACTGCTGCCCGGAACGAGTGTAATCAAGTGTGCAATATTTCCTCCGGTACAACTTTCAGCCGTTGCTACGCTTGCCTTGTGTTCAATCAATTGTTTGCCGAGTGTTTCTGCAAGATTGTCGCTGTCAAAGCCCATGAAATATTTTTCGGTTAAGCTTTTTAGTTTGGTGCTATATTCATCTGCCAAAGCAATTACAGCATTTGCGTTCTTCCCTCTTACACTTAGCCTCAACCTTACGGTACCTCCTTTGGGTAAATAGGCAAGTGAGATATTTGAAGGTAGGTTTGCCTCATATTCTTCCAACATATCGGAAAGGAAACTCTCACCTATGCCGCTAAAAAGCAAAGTACGATGTTCTATTGTATCGGTTTCAAAGTTCTGTTTTAGAATTTCGATAACCTTAGGCATCATAAAACGCATCTCAAATGGTACTCCGGGCATTGAAATGATAATTTTGCCGTCTTTTTCAAAGCACATACCCGGTGCAGTGCCTACTTCATTGAATATGACTCTGCATTTGCTTGGCACTAATGCTTGTTCTCTGTTTGTTGAGGTGAAGGGTAGTTGTCTGTTTTTGAAAAATTGCTCTACATGGGCAAGCACTTCTGCGTTTTCTATCAAAACAGAATCAAATTCTTCAGCCAATATCTTTTTTGTAATATCGTCTTTGGTTGGTCCTAATCCTCCGGTTATCAGAACGATGTCATATTCTGACATCATATTTCTAAGATTTGTTCTTATGCTTTCGGCATTATCTGCACAGATAGTTGTTTTGAATACATCAAATCCTGCTTTGTTCAGCATTTTTGCCATCTCTGAAGCATTTGTATTGACAACTTGACCAATCAAAAGTTCATCTCCTATGTTTAGTATGCTTGTTTTAGCCATTTCTTTTCTCGTTTTGTAAAAGCAAAGTTAAGTAATATTTTTCTGAAACGAAGATTCAGTTTTCTAAAACGAAGAAAGAATTTTCTGAAACGAAGAGTTATTTTCGTGAAATCAAATAAAATTTGGACAAAGTTAGAACTTGAATTTGAATTTCTTTGGTGCATTTATTCCAAAAGGCTTTGCGAGTTCACCTTGTTTGCCAAAAATAATGTAAAGCCTCAATATAGAGATTCGGAATTTCTTTGTAATTTCGCAAATAGAAATAACATATGTTTAATATAATATTATTAGGATTATGAGAAGAAATATTGTCGCAGGCAATTGGAAATCCAATATGTCGTTTAGCGAAGCTGATGAATTGATAAATGATATTGCTGAAGGATTGAGAGAATTTGATAATACAGATGTTGATGTGGTTGTTTGTCCTCCTTTCCCTTACTTGGAATTGATTGGTGATGCGGCTGAAGATGTTGAGTTTTTCGTAGGTGCACAAAATGTTTCAAAGTTTGATAACGGTGCTTACACAGGAGAAGTCTCTGCTTTGATGTTGCAATCTATGAATATGGATTACTGTATAGTAGGTCACAGCGAAAGACGTAAGTATTTCTTTGAATCAAATGAAGATGTAGCAGAAAAAGTCAATAAATTGTTGGCTGTAGATGTGACTCCGATAGTTTGTGTTGGCGAATTGTTGGAAGATCGTGAAGAAGGAAGACATTTTGACCTTATTCGCACACAAGTAAGTGAAGGTTTGTTCCATTTATCGGAAGAACAAATTCAAAAAGTCATTATAGCATACGAACCGGTTTGGGCAATTGGTACCGGCAAAACAGCAACTAAGGAACAAGCACAAGAGATGCACGCGTTCATCAGAGGACTTATTGCCGAGAAATACTCAGACGATACAGCACAAGAAGTATCTATTTTGTACGGAGGAAGTTGTAATGCGAAGAATGCAAGAGAACTTTTTGCACAAACTGATGTTGATGGAGGCTTGATAGGAGGTGCTGCATTGAAAGCAGCAGACTTTATAGAGATTGCACGTAGCTTTTAATTAGTTTTATGAATTATATTAAGTTAAGTGTCCATTTGTCAGTAGAAAACAAATGGACAGAGGAGTTTTTTTGGGTTTCAGATATTTTCAAAGACGCTTTAATTGGCTGTGGTTACGATAGCTTTGTTGATATTGAAGATGGATTTGAAGCATATTGCCCACAAGATGTTTTTTCTCAAAATAAGCTTGAAGAAATCTTGAAAGAAGAATTGGGATTTGTAACTTCTCTTGAGGCTAAATTTGATTTTGAGGAAATAGAACAAAGAGATTGGAACGCAGAATGGGAAAAGAATTATCCTTCTGTTTTGTTTCCGGGATTTTGTGTAGTAAGACCACCGTTTAATCCTTTGAATGATGAGGTACAATACGATATTGTGATAGAGCCAAAAATGTCTTTTGGTACTGCACATCACCAAACAACTTCACTGATAATTGAATGCCTTGCACACGAAAATGTAAAGGGTAAGCGTTTAATGGATATGGGTTGTGGTACAGGCGTATTGGCGATTTTGGCAGCAAAGATGGGTGCTATCGATTGTATGGCTGTGGATAATGATACTTGGGCTGCTGAAAATGCAAAGGAGAATGTGGAGAGAAAGAATGTTGATGTAAAGGTCTTGTTGGGAGATTCATCTGTTTTGAACCCGAATGAGAAATATGATGTCTTTATTGCAAACATCAATAGAAACATTCTATTAGATAATATGCCTATTTATGCTCAAAGCATTAACGTTGGTGGAGTCTTATTTTTGAGTGGATTTTACGAAAACGATGTTCCTATACTTGAAAACAAATGTAAGGAATATGGATTATTGCTTGACAAAGTTGCAACTAAGGATAATTGGGCAGCAATGCGTTTAATCAAAACAATATAATCTGAAAATGAGAAAGATAGTTTGTATATTTTTTGCTTGTGTATTCTTGTTTGGAGTGTTTGATCTTAATGCTCAACGCTTCAAAGGTTTTAGTGGAAGTACTGATACTTACATTGCAGAACTTGAAGAGATGATTTTCTCCGATGTAAATTTGAAAGGAGATAAGAAAAAGGAGTATGAAATCCTTTTAGCAGAATATGGGCAAGCATGGAATAACTTCAACATTCAACACCGCAAAGATATAGTTAAACTATCTCAACTTATGTTTAAGAAGAATGCAAGAGCAAGAAATGGCTTTTTTGAGTTTATTCAAACGCAAATTGCATTTCAATCGTCAAGTCAAAGTCCTGAGAGTTATAATCAATGGCTCAAAGGAATGAGTGCTTATGTTGCTGAACACAATCTTAAAATCTACAACTCAGCAGTTGTTTCCACCTATAACCTTCTTAATAGTGGTCATCTGTATCTTAGTAATACTGTGCATTGGTCAATGGGTGATGCCGGTGGATACGTTTTTAGAAACGATACTGTAAGAGGTGTCTATGCTGAAATCAATTCTGAGATAGATTTAACTTATGGTACAAAGACAGATTCGACCACTATACATGCAACAAAAGGTCGATTCTATCTTATGGAAAACTCCTTTGAAGGAATAGGAGGAGTTGTCGATTGGGAGAAAACAGGGCTTTCGCGAGATGATGTTTATGTTGAATTGGATAAATATACAGTTGCACTTAACAGAGCAACTATTTTTGCCGATAGTGTAAAGTTTACAAACAAGGAATTCTTTTCTCACAAATTGTTAGGAAGGTTTGAGGACCTTTGTAGTGACGGAAAAGCAAAAAAGGATGACAGTTATCCGAGATTTTATTCTTACAAGAAAGAAGAGATAATAAAGAATCTTTATCCGGATGTTGATTATGTTGGAGGTTTTACTCAACAAGGAGGAAAGTTCCTTGGAACCGGTGATGTGAAAATGCCATCTGAACTTCGTTTCTATAAGGAAGGTAAACTATATATAAGAGCAAAAGCAATTGAACACCCATTCAGCCGAGACGGAATCATAACTAAGGATTGCCAAGTAACAATCTACACACAGAATGACTCGATTTACCACCCTAGTACAAAGTTAAACTTCAACAAAAGCAACCGTCATCTATTTTTTAACGACTATAGAGAAGGTATTTCCGCAAGTCCATGGGTTGATTCTTACCATTGCATAGACATTTACACCGAAGCTGTTTATGCAAATCTTGATGATTACAAAATAGAATTTACAGCTGTCAAAGGCCCTGCAAGAGAAACCTTCGCAACATTTGAAAGTAACAACTACTATTCAGAAGATAAATGGAACAAACTTCAAGGCATTGACGAGCAAAACCCTTTGTTCAGAGTACAAGCTTATGTTAAATCAACAGGAAAAGAACAATTCACGGTAAAACAGTTTGCTAAATTTGTGAAATTAGACCCTGTTCAAACAAAGCTTATGCTTATGAATATGGCATTGAGCGGTTTTATCATCTATGAGAGCTATAGAGAAACAGCAATCGTGAAACCAAAACTCTACGACTACATAGCAGCAAATCGGAAACGAGCAGACTACGACGCATTACGATTTGTCTCTGCAACAAAAGGAGAACCTAATGCGGTGCTTAACGTTTTGGATATGGAGTTACGAATGAATGGAATTGAGAAATTCACAATCAGCGATACACATAACGTAACTATAAAGCCGAAAAACGGAAGCATACGAATGCAAAAGAACAGAAGCTTTGAATTTGACGGCGATGTAATGGCAGGACGTTTCAAAATGACAGGAAAAGACTGCAAGTTCTCTTACGAACAGTTCGCTTTAGACCTCCCAAGCATCGATAGCCTTAACTTCTACGTACCTATGTATGATGATTCTACAAAATTAGTCATGCTCCAAACTCCAATTCAACAACTTCATTGTAACTTATTGATAGATGAACCGAACAATAAAAGTAGTTTGAAGAAGATAGAGGGCTATCCAATAATGTCTTCCTCTGGCAACAGCTACGTTTATTACGATTCTCCAAAGATACAAGGTGGAATTTACAACCGTGAGCAATTCTATTACAAATTAGACTCATTCCAAGTCAAAAACCTATTCACTTTTAAGACCGATAGCGTAATATTCAATGGCGTTTTTGTTTCTGGTGGAATTTTCGAAGAAATACACCAACCGCTCGTTGTGATGAGAGATTACTCCTTAGGATTTAAGATGGAAACGCCTTCTACAGGATTGGCAGCCTATGGCGGCAAAGGGCAATACTATAATAGTATAGACCTAAGCAGTAATGGATTGCTTGGAACAGGATATTTAGATTACCTTGCTTCAAGAAGTCATTCCAAAATGTTCACCTTCCACCCCGATTCAGCATTCTGTACAACAGATAAGTTCGATTGCTTCTCCAAAGGAGCAGTTGGCAATTCAGCAGCCTTTGCAAGAGCGAAAGCAACCGTAACATCAGAAAGCTGGTATCCAAAATCAGACTATATGATAGTTACACAAAAATCCGAGCCATTTGAAATGTACGACGGCAAAGCTTACCACACAGGAACTCTTAAGGTAAGTCCCGATGGTCTATTTGGAAAAGGAAGCACAAAAAGCGAAGAAATGATAGTGCAATCCGAAAAAACAAAATTCAAGACAGACCATTATACCTCCGATACATCAAACTTTGTGCTAAACGCATTGGACGGTAACAGTGTAGCATTCAAGGCAGACAACGTCAAAGCCAAAGTAAGCTTTACTACCCGCACCGGAGAATTTACTTCAAACGAAGGAGTAAGTAAAACAGAACTTCCATTCCTGCAATACACATGTTTTGTAGATAAATTCGAATGGAATATGGATAGCAAGTATTTGACACTATTGGACACTCAAAGTCCAAAAGTAGGAGATTTTGCTTCGAAATCGCTTGCCTCACTCGTTGATTTAGAACAACCGGGAGCCAAATTCGTATCCTCGCATCCAAATCAAGGAGGACTAACCTTCAATTCGCCTGATGCAGTCTTAGATTTGAGCAAGAATAAGCTAATGGCACACGACGTATATATGTTAAGATGTGCAGATATAGCCGTAAGACCAGACGAAGGAACACTAACAATATATCCAGGAGCTCAAATGGATACATTAGAAGATGCAAAAATCCTTGTTGACGTAGAAAACAAACTACATGAATTCTACAATGCACGAATTTATGTATCATCTTCGCAAATCTATTCAGCCAATGGATATATAGATTACATAGATGAGAATAAGCAAAAGCACTCAATATTCATTTCAGAACTTAATCCATTGAGTGGACATTCAGTAGGAAAAGGAGAAATCACCAAAGACAACGCCTTAGCCTTGAGTCCGGCATTCAATTTCTTCGGAAAGGTACAAGTAAACGCCCAAGACACAAATTACTACTTTGACGGAGGAGTACAAATCTCAACAGACTGCTACGAAGACGAAGCAGCATGGATAAAATTCGCCTCATCCATAGATCCACAAAACATTTACATACCAATATCCGAAGCACCGGTAGATATAAACAACAACAGAATAACAGCATCTGTACTATTCAATCCTGAAAACCTTGAACCAAAAATAGCATTCCTAACCACAGATGTTGAAGGAGATAATCTGATGATGTCAGCCAAAGGATTCCTAACCTACGACAAAGCAAAGAAACAATATACCATAGCCTCAAAACAAAAACTTGAAGACTTCTCAACCTTTGGAGACTACCTAACCTTTGGCAAAACAAGTTGCAAAGTCAAAGGACAAGGAAACATCAAAATGGGATTGCCAATAGATGGAGCCGTAAAGATGAATAACTATGGAACA
>JAGBSA010000272.1 GCA_017632095.1 Bacteroidales bacterium
ATATTGTGCTGCACGATTGTAATAAAGTTCGCCATACAGGGTATGTGAATCCGCTGCGTATGTAATCATGGTTGAACCGTCTTTTGACGCACCTTTGGTTATTAGAAAGTTGGTGCAGGCAAAAGATGTGCTGATGCTCATAATCGCAACAATTAAAGCGACTAATTTTTGTCTTGTACTCATTTTCTTTTTGTGTTTATTTATTCGATTAATTATTTTGTTTTGCTATCTTGGTATCAATTATTCGGATACTATTGTGCCGATGTGTTCTCCTTCAATTACTTTTAACAAGTTGCCTTTTTTGTTCATGTCGAACACATATATCGGCATACGATTCTCTTGGCAAAGTGCAAAAGCTGTAAGGTCCATTATTTTTAATTGTTTGCTCAAAGCCTCTGTGTATGTCAAAGAATCGTACTTGGTAGCATCTGGATTCTTCTCAGGGTCTGCGGTGTATATACCATCGACTCTTGTTCCTTTCAAAATTACATCTGCTTGCATTTCGATAGCTCTTAGACTTGATGCTGTATCTGTTGTAAAATAAGGATTACCTGTACCTCCGCCGATAAGGACTACCTTACCTGCTTTTACAGCACTTTTTATGCGCTTGCCAGAACTTTCCTTGCATATAGGCTCTATTGCCAAACCGCTTAGAAGTTCTGTTTCCACTCCTTGCTTTTCTAATTCTGCTTGAAGTGCCATTGAATTTATCACAGTAGCAAGCATACCCATGTAATCGCCTTGAACTCTGTCCATACCCTTTGCAGCTCCTTGCAAGCCTCTAAAGATGTTTCCTCCTCCTATAACAACGGCTATCTCTGCTCCTTTATTTTTTGCATTCTTTATTTCTTCTGCATACTGAGTCAGCATTTCAGGAGAAATTCCATACTCTTGCTCTCCCATAAGGGATTCGCCGCTGAGTTTCAGTAGTATTCTTTTATATTTCATTATTACTTCGTTTTAATTTTTTAATTCTTCGTTTCATCAAATTGTTTCTTCGTTTCAGAGAACTGAATCTTCGTTTTATTTATCTCTGATGAAGAAACAAACAAGCATCACCAAATGATAAGAATCTATAATCGTGTTTTAGTGCAAAATCATAGGCTTCTTTCCATTTGTCTCCAATCATTGCACTGACTAAAAGTAGTAGCGTGCTTTTAGGTTGGTGAAAATTGGTCACCATTCCATTAGTTATTCTATAGGTATAGGAAGGTGCAATTATGATTTGAGTTTGCCCAAATAGGAAATCGGCATTATTCCTATCCAAATTATCAAGTATTGCTTGGAGAGCTTCTTTTGTGGAAATGTTTGTAGGATTATTATAAGGCTCCCATTGTTTTACATCTACTTCTTGATATTTGCCGTCACCGTTTTGCAACTTGACTCCATGCCAATACAGACTTTCGAGAGTTCGAACAGAAGTTGTACCTACGCAAATTATTTTTTTATCGCAGTAATTCAATAAGTCCGCAATCACATTTCTGCTTATACAAATTCTTTCCGTGTGCATGATATGCTCACCGATTGTTTCGCTTGTTACAGGTTTGAATGTACCTGCTCCAACATGCAATGTAACAAAATCACATTTGATGTTTTTGCTCTTTAAGTCAAGAAAGGTCTTGTCGGAAAAATGCAATCCTGCGGTAGGTGCTGCAACCGAACCATCGTGGTCTGCATATATGGTTTGGTAATCGGTTTTATCTTCTTCGTTTGCTTTTCTTTTCAGATAGGGTGGAAGAGGTACTTCTCCCATGCTTTGAAGTATTTCTGCAAAACTAAGATTCTCGTTCCACTCAAATTGAATCACCCAAGCATTTTCATCTTGTGCGATTCTCTCTGCTGAAAGTGTTACCGTTTTGTCTTCGAAAGAAATTGTTTTTGTGAGAGCTTCGTTTTTCCATTTTTTATTGTTGCCCACTAAACATTTCCAACGGCATTTCTTTGTCTCGGAGAAAGCCAACTGCATATCGATTGGGTCAATCGGTTCGAGACAAAAAATCTCTATAGTCGCTCCACTCGGCTTTTGAAAGAAAAGACGAGCATAAACAACCTTGGTATCGTTGAGTACAAGCAAAGTGTCCTCATTCAATAAGGAAGGAAGATCGGAAAATATTTTGTTTTCAATTTTCCCATCTTCCGTAAGACAAAGCAATTTCGCCTTGTCCCTTTCTTTCAAAGGAAATTTCGCTATGTTATCTTCCGGTAACGGATAGTCAAAGTCTTCTATGGCAATAGCCGAAACTTCAACCATTGTATTAAGCTTGCTTTATAACAAATGTGTAACTTTCCATTATTGGATTGTGAAGAAGGTCTTTACAAGCCTTGTCAACTTTTTCTTCTGCTTCTTTTTCATTTGCAGCTTCGATTTCAAGAGTTATGTGTTTACCTATTCTTACATTTGTTATAACTCCAAGACCGATGTTTTGCATGCTTGATGTTACCGCTTTCCCTTGAGGGTCCAACAATGCCTTCAATGGCATTACGTCAATTTCTACGTTGAATTTCATTTCTTTATTAAATTTGTTATAATGGATACTAAAATATATGCTAAAACGATTAAAGGTATTGCAAAACAATTGAAAACAAAAAGTAAAGCAATACTCAAAAGAAGGAAAGAAAATTTGATTTTGTTCTCTTTCCACGTAAAATTCTTAAACTTTAAAGAAAACATAGGTACTTCGCTAACAAGCAAGATTGCCATGAAAACAGAACCTATGCAAATGAAATAAGGATTTGTCAAAACGTTTACAAAACTTAGATACATTTGTTCGTTATATAATCCCCACAGATGAATTTTTTCTACCGCTAAATATTGTAATAATGGAATAGATAGCCATAATAGAGCATTAGCAGGGGTAGGCAGTCCGATGAAACTTGAAGTCTGCCTTTCGTCGGTATTAAATTTTGCAAGGCGATAAGCAGACATAAGAACCATACAAAGTGGTATCATGTAAATTAAAGGATTGCTTGTGCTGTTTTTTAGGATTTCTACCATCATTAGTGAAGGTGCTAAACCGAATGTAACAACGTCTGCAAGGGAGTCAAGTTCCTTTCCAATGGAAGAAGAAACTCTCAAAAGTCTTGCAGCAAATCCATCAAAGAAATCAAAGATTGCTCCTGTTATTATCAATACAGAAGATACTACAAACGGAACCTTTTCACTTCCGTTAAAAAGACAATAAATTGAAAGCACACCACACAATAGGTTTGCTAAAGTTATGCAATTTGGAATCTGTTTCTTAATCATTAGTTTCCTATTTCAAAGTCCAAAATTACTCATTTATTATAACATAGAGAGCAAAAAAAAGTACTTTTTGTTAGTTTTTAGCGTTGGATTGTGTATCTTTGCAGTGCGAAACAGCGTTTTACGCTGTGTACAAAGAGACTTATTTTTTTTGAATTAAGTAAGAAAATAATAATAAACGAAAATAAGAATACTACTATGAGTGAAGATGCAAAAAAAATGGTGTCAGAGGCTGAAGGCTCAATGTCTGATGCAATTCAACACTTGGATAAAGAATTAGGAAAACTAAGAGCAGGTAAGGCATCTCCAGCAATGTTGTCTGGAGTAAAAGTTGATTATTACGGAACAATGACTCCGCTTGATCAAATCGGAAGTATAAGTACTCCTGATGCTAAACAAATAGTTGTTCAACCATGGGAAAAATCTCTATTAGGAGCAATTGGAAAAGCAATTCAGGCTGCTAACTTGGGTTTTGTGCCAAAAGTAGAAGCTGATGTGGTAAGAATAGTTTTGCCACCGGTAACAGAGGAAAGAAGAAAGGAACTTTGCAAAAAGGCTAAAGAAGAAGCTGAAAATGCTAAAGTTTCAGTTCGTAACATCCGTAGAAACATAATGGAGAAAGTTAAAAAGTTGAAAGATAACGGTACTCCTGAAGATGAAATCAAGTCTTTGGAAAAAGATGTACAAGATGTTACAGATAAATTCATCAAAAAGGCTGACGAGGTTGTATCAGCAAAAGAAAAAGAAATAATGTCAATATAATGATTCAAAGAAGAGCAACAGTGGAATGATTTTCCATTTGTTGCTCTTTTTATATCCTTGATATACGTTTTTGTTTTATTGAACGTTAAGAATGAGATAAATAATATCGAAATGGAAGAGAAACGAGTACGATATTCTGATGAGGAATTGCAAGAATTTAAAGAAATTATTTTAGAAAAATTAGCGAAGGCAAAAGAGAATCTTGCTATGTTGACAGAAGCGTTTGCAAATGATGCGAATGATATAAGCGATACAGCTCCTACGTTTAAGATACTTGAGGAAGGTAGTAGCGTGTGTAGCAAAGAGGATAATGCAAACATGGCTGCAAGACAGCAGAAATTTATAAAGGATTTGGAATCTGCACTAATAAGAATTGAAAACAAAACTTACGGAGTTTGTAGAGTAACAGGAAAATTGATTCCTAAAGAAAGATTACGTCTTGTTCCTCATGCAACATTAAGCGTTGAAGCAAAACTAAAACAAAATAAAAACTGC
>JAGBSA010000273.1 GCA_017632095.1 Bacteroidales bacterium
AACAAGTTTGAATGATTTTTTGCGTACAGGAATGGACGCTTTTAACACAAAAACGAAATAAGACAATGAGTTCACTCGGAGAACTATTTTTCAGTTTGGGGTTAGACTCCAAGGAATTTGATAAGGCGATAGATGAAGCCAAGAAGAAGGTGGCTGAATTGGATAGTGGGAGCAAGATAAAACTTCAACTGGATGTCGAACACTTGAAATCTCAAATTCAAGAAGCGACCAAATCCATTTCGGCAAATGGTGTAAGCATTAACACCAAAGTCAACACTGAGCGTATTGAAAATTTACGCAGACTGTTGGAGGAGTCTAAGCAACAAGCTAAAGAGCTTGAGGCTGCTATAGCAAACGCATCAACACCTCCTTCTATAAAAGCGATGAAACAACGTGAGTTGCAAGATGTAACAAGACGTATAGCAGAACAAGAAGCAAGACTTCAATCGAAAACTGGGACATCTGTTACAGCACCACCTGTTCCTGTGCGAACCGTTTTAGATGCAGAGTCTGTAAACGTTGTAAGGATGCAGTTGGCAAAATTTGGTGAGCCTATCACTGCGAAAGTTTCTGTTGAATATGACATTGAAAAACTGCAAGCGACACAAGCTGTATTAAAAAGTCTTGAAAAGCGTATTGGCGTAGCGGTTGATGCTCCAACAAGTAATTCAGAAGCTTCTTCATCCATAGCAGAATTGAGTCGAAGAATCGAAGCTTTAGGTAAGGCTACGGAAAAGATATCAAAACAAGCTGTAGGTAGAAGGAGTGTTGCATCTATTGAAGAAGAAGAGATGCGAAGATACAACAGCCAATTACAACGACTGGAAGAAGGTGTGCGTAAATGGCAAAACGTAAAAGCCAAAATCGAATCCTCAAAGATAGACAAGAGTAGTGACAATTACAAAAACGCTATTCGTTTGATAGATGCTTATATCGACAAGCTGGTTGAGGCACAAAAGCAGGCTGGGAAATTTACTAATCGAGAACTTACAGGAATGTTGGGACAGACTGCAAGCGGAGAGATTGCCAAGACAGGGCGACTTGTTGCGCAGCAGAAGAGCGATGAACAGACCATCAGAAATAATTTGGTTAAAGAACAGGCTCAGATTCAACGGCTGGAAGAAGGGGTTAGAAGAATTCAGAATGTTATAGCCAAACTCAACGCAACCGATGTAGATAAAAGCGGAAGCGGTTACAAGCAGGCAATCAGTTTGCTTAATGACTATATAGACAAACTAAATACTGCCAAAAGACTTGCAGGTAGTTTCTCAAAGAGAGAGATGGCTGGGATGCTTGGGCAAACAATGAGTGGCGAAATTGCTGAAGCAGAACGACTTGTTGCTGCTCAAAGAAAACTTGAACAATCGAAGAAGGAGTCTTCTAAAAGTGCTGCACAAGCCGAGAAGGAAGAAATACAACTTAAGCGAGCCAAACTCCAATTGGAAAAAGAATTAGCTAATTTGGGCAAGGCCAAAGCTCAACAGCAAAGAGCAACACTTCAAAAAGACAGAGAGTCTGTAAGACTTAAAAAGGAGCAGGTGTCTTTGCAAAAACGCTTGGGAGCTGAAATTAAAAAGACCAATACTTGGGCTTCGCAATTCAGAAATTATCTAACCAACATATTCTCAATCTATTCGATAAGCCGTTTTATTAGGAATTTGTACACGATAGGTGGTGAATTCCAAAAACAACAGATAGCTCTTCGCAGTATGATTGGAGATTACGATAAGGCTAATGCCATATTCGAGCGTATGAAGACTTTGTCCGTAAAATCTCCTTTTACATTTTCGGAACTTGCAAGTTATACTAAACAGATGGCTGCGTATGGTATCGAATACGAAAACCTTTATGATACTACCAAGCGTCTTGCTGATATTTCGGCTGGTGTAGGTGTAGATATGGGTCGATTGATACTTGCATACGGACAAGTGCGAAGTGCTGAAGTATTAAGAGGACAAGAACTTCGTCAATTTACAGAAGCAGGTATTCCTCTCGTTTCTGAATTAGCCAAAAGATTGTCTGTTGTAAGAGGTGAAGCTGTTAAAGTGGG
>JAGBSA010000274.1 GCA_017632095.1 Bacteroidales bacterium
AGCCTTGTGCAAACCATCAGGGGCATTGAATACACATCTTTCTTTGAATAAATTCAAGCTGTTTGCAAAAGCAACTACGCATCTGCCGCCATTGCCGCACATCATACCACCTGAGCCATCGGGATTGAAGAACTGCATATCGAAATCAGCACTTTGACTTTCCTCCAACAAGATTAAGCCATCGCTTCCTATGCCATAATTGCGATGACACAGCCTTTGGATTTGGTCGATTTCAAGTTTTAATTTCTGCTTTCGATTATCTATAAGCACGAAATCATTTCCCGCTCCTTGGTATTTTGAAAAGCGTATTTTCATTTGTTGCTGAATTTATACATAAGGGTGATTCCCAAACGCCAATTACCAACTGATTCGTCCATTTTGTCGGTTAAATAATGTGCATTCGTATATTCGGCAATTGCAGACAAAAAGAAATCCTTTGTAAAGTTGAAATCTATTCTCGGAGCTACGCGATAAACACGGTCAATATGCATTCCAGAACCGCAATTCACCAATCCGAGTTTATCACTCTTTGTATGCTCTGCGTATGCCGAAAAGAAAGCAGGTGTTATTCTTTGATTGCCTAAGTACGAAACTTCAAACCATATTGTTGAAGTGAGAGTCGGAATATATGAATATGGGTTTCCAATATTTGCAAAGTCCACATCTTGCTGATAACCGCCCAACATACAATAGTCATTCAAGTTTTCACCATACACAGCTTGCAATCTGAAATCCCAATTCTTTGTTCTGTAATTCACAAATGCGTTTGCAGCATAACTTGTTACTGTTTCCTCATATTCAAGAATTGGTTTCAATGTTTTCATTTCGCCAGTCAAACCTGCTAAAAGTCCGTTTTGACGGAATTGAATTTGCAAATTAAGCTCCGGAAGCATCGATCTGTTCAACTGTCTGTAATCTCTGCCACCATCAACTCCTATAGAGGCATAATCCCTTTGCCAACCCAATGAACCGACAAGGGTAAGCGATTTTGCAATACGGTAATCTGCTCTTATGTGATTAACTCTCGAAAACGGGTGAAAAGGAGCTCCGTTATTCAATTCCTGCATTGTCGGCATCATTTCAGGAACGCAAAATACATTCCAACCATGTCCGAAAGTCAATGCAAGTTTTGACCAAGTCATTTTTACATTTGCTTGACGCAATCGAAGAAGGTGTATATTAGCATCTGATTGTCCTGTGAAATCTCCTTCAATGTTTCCGACAACTTTTGCATTCAATACATCATTCATAAAGATTCGTGTTCCGATTCTTGTCATCGATGCAGAGAAGTTGTGATTCCATACTGCGTTTAGGTCTTTGCCGTAAGCATTTATAGAAGGTGCTGCTGGATAAAGACACAATAGACCGTCTCTTCCTTCAACGCATTGTCTGGAATTAAGATAATACTGAGGGCTTACCCAACCGTACACCTCAAAATCAAATTTCTTTTCTTGCGAATAAGAAATCGCTGAAACGAAAAGACATATCAATAAAATAAGTCTTGATTTCATAATATTAAATCTTTGTTTTATTTTACTTTTTCTTCATATTGGCAATAGAAAGTATGATTCCCAATGCCACTCCCAACAATGCAGCGAACAAAACTCTGTATTGAGCAGGCAAAAGGAAAGTAATTGTATGAGCAGGATACCAAAAGAATGGTATCGTTTTCATGAATACAAAATTCCATTGCACTTTCCAATTCAAGTTTTCGAAAATTTGACCAAATGGAATCGGTGAAAAGAATCCTTTTAGTGTACCTCCGGTGTTCAGAATGTGGGTATCGGTGATTTTATGCACTGTCATAAATACAGGAGCAAAGAATGTATTCATCAAAACTGAAACAGTAAGTGCGTAAATAACTTGAATACCGAAGCATTGTCCTGATATATTCAACGGATTTATGTCAAGACCGAAGTAATTCAACACCTTGAAACTACCACTTGAAAATACGGTCATTGCAATTGTGATTCCAACTCCAAGTATTCCCCAAACCAAAGCACGAGGTAAAACTCCGAATCCTTTTTGATTGTAAACGCCTTTGCCTATTCTCAATCCGATACACTCTCCTACTGTTGCAAGAACTCCGAATTTAAGAAATGCCAATACGAAATAACGCCAGTCGCCAGCCTTACTCCAATCCATAAACCAAGTGTTAAGAGGCCCTTTTACAACAAAAAGAGCTACAACGGCTGCACAAACAGCCACAAAAATCAAATCTTTTTTCTTCATTGTTTTTCTTTTATTTTACAAAAATGGAATACCTAATGAGAGAATCTACTCTTAGGTATATTGAAATAGAATTATAATTCAGGGTTTTCGTCTTGTGTTTCAACAACTTGTTTCTCTGTCTTTTCCTTCTCTAATGAAACAATTTTACGACATAGTGAAGAAACCATAGCTATTAAGTAGATAAGAATAGCCATAACCACAACAAGACCAAGCCAAAACTTGAAATCAACCTTATCCGGATAGTATTGGAAAATCCACATTACAACTATCAACACTGCGGCTGCAAAAGCCTTCAAAGTATTTTTAACAAAGAATTTATTCATCTGAACTTTCAATTATTTTTACAAAACAATTGCAAAAATACAACAAAAAAACGACAAGTCTGTTTTTGATACTATGTTTTTACTACTAAGTATAATCTATTCAAGGTAGTTAAACACTATAATATTTTGCGAATTACTTTATCTACCTTTTCGTAAAACAAATCGTTATAGCCTTGATGTGAAAATCTTATCTTACCTTCTTTGTCTATTATGAAGATTGTAGGATATGAATAAATAAGATAGCTTTCCTCTATCGTCTTTCGTTTAACTCCACACAAATGATAGCTCAACTTTCTTTTGTTTGCAAACTCTCTTAGTTCGTTATTGTCAAATTGATTATCAATAGGATTTATTGCAACTATCTTTAAGTCTTCTGATGCTATATTTTGATACAATTTCTCTAAGTCTTGCAACATCAGCATACAAGGAGGGCAGATATTATAGTAGAATGCAACAACTAATACTTTATCATTCAACTCTTTTGTATCGATTCGCTCGCCATTATAGTCTGTTGCAACAAAGTTTTCCGCAAAATTGCCATAAGCTAACGAACGATGAGCCTTCTCTTGTTCTATCCACTCTTTTTCTAATGCTGAAACAGACATATATTTCAACTTTTGAACATTATTGCTTGCCTCATACACAAAACGATTCTCAAGAAATGGTGATTCTGTGTTAAATCTTGTATAATTGATTTGTAAATTTTGCACATAAACTTTGTCGTTTGAAGCATTTGAAATAAAGATAGTATGCAGTTTTTCTACTATATAATTTGACGGATTGATAAAAAAGACATCTTCTTGTTTCGTATTATCCTCATGATTCACAAAACGACGAATTCGTTTGTAGGGAATTTCGTCAATCAATGTATCTTTAAGCAATTTAAGTTCTTGATTCTTATTTTTCTTATCAAAAGGCGTTTTTGCAAATGAGTATGGGTGAAGCACATATTTGTCAATCATTGGGAGGAATCTTTGTTTATCTTCCTTCTCATACTGAAAAGCCAATCCTTGTTCAAAATCTACAACAGTAAATTGACTATTGTTATAATATTGTTGAAACTCCTCTTTATTGTTACTTAATTGTAGAAGATTGAACATAGGTAAAGAGTTTTTTGTCTTCGCCTTTTTGTAATACACTTTTTGAGAATATTGCTTTCTTCCTTTATCACACTTGAATATTACCGAAGCCTCATAATAAGCAGACTTGATTCGAGCAGCCTCTTTGTTGCAAGCCTCTGTCAATTTCAACAATTCATCGGCATGCAAAGCTGTGGAAAATAATAGCAACAAAGCAATGGTATAGAGTTTCTTCATATGATTTTCGCTTAATTTGATTTAATGTTTGCAAAGTTATGATTGTTATTCGTTTTACAAGACAATAGATATGCTAATCCAACAAAACAAACAATCGAAAAAACATTTTGTCAATTCAAGTCTTGACTTGCGTAAAATAAAACGGCGTTTTAGAAAATTAAAACAAAGAATTAGTAAAACAAAACGGCGTTTTGGTAAATTGAAACGGCGTTTTATTTATTATGATATTTTATGTTAGAAAATATTATTCAAAAAGCGTAAATGCGCACAAAAGAAAAAGGAACCCAAAATTGGATTCCTTTCTCACATTATGTTATTTCGGATTAATTCTTTAATCGTTTGATTTTGGTTGATTAGGTCTTGGTGCGTGGGGTTTTGAAGGGCGTTGTGGTTTTGGCTCAACGTATCCTTCTGGTTTTGGAGTTAGAACTCTGTGTGACAATTTGAATTTTCCAGTCTTTTTGTCTACATCTACCAATTTAACATTTACATGATCTCCAACCTTCAATACATCTTCTACGTTATCCACTCTGTTCCAAGAAATCTCACTTACATGCAACAATCCATCTTTTCCCGGCAAGAATTCAACGAATGCTCCAAATGGTTGTATGTTTTTAACTGTTCCTTCGTAAACTTCACCGATTTCAGGCACTGCAACAATACCTTTAATTCTCTTGATAGCAGCATCTATGCCCTCTTTGTTTACTGAAGATATTTCTACAACACCTTGTTCGTTTACTTCCTCGATTGTGATTATCGTATTGGTATCTTTTTGTATCTCTTGGATTATCTTACCTTGTGGTCCGATAATTGCACCTATGAATTCCTTAGCTACAACCATCTTTATAACTCTTGGAACGTTTGGTTTGTAATCTTCTCTTGGTGCTGGGATTGTATCCTCTATTATATTTAGGATATGCATTCTTCCTTCGTTTGCTTGGGCAAGAGCTTTTGCCAAAATGTCATAAGACAATCCGTCGCACTTAATATCCATTTGACATGCTGTAATACCATCTCTTGTTCCTGTTACTTTGAAGTCCATATCTCCTAAGTGGTCTTCGTCTCCCAAAATGTCTGAAAGAACTGCCCAATTGCCGTTCTTCTCTATCAGACCCATTGCTATACCAGACACAGGTTTTGTAATCTTAACACCAGCGTCCATTAGAGCCAAACAACCTGCGCAAACAGTTGCCATAGATGAAGATCCGTTTGATTCCAATATGTCTGAAACCAATCTGATTGTGTAAGGGCATTCTTCTTCTGAAGGTATCACTTGTTTCAAAGCACGCATCGCAAGGTTTCCGTGACCGATTTCACGTCTTGATGTGCTACCTGAACGTTTTACTTCTCCTGTTGAGAATCCTGGGAAGTTGTAATGCAATATGAAGTTGTTCTTTCCTTCTACCATTGCACCGTCTATTATTTGTTCATCAAGCTTTGTACCAAGTGTACAAGTGGTTAATGATTGTGTTTCGCCTCTTGTGAAGATTGCACTACCGTGTGGAGTTGGCAAATAACTTACTTCTGCCCATATAGGTCTGATTTCATTCAATTGTCTTCCGTCAAGACGAACTCTTTCTTGCAATACCATATCACGCATCGCTTCTTTCTCTACGTCGTGGAAGTAACGACCTATCATGAATGCTTTTTCTGTTGCCTCTTCTTCGCTTAGGGTTGCTATGAATTCTTGTTTTATTGCTTCAAATCCTTCTCCTCTTTCAGATTTTGACTTGATTCCTTTCTTTGCAAAGTCATAGCATTTTTGGTAAACGGCTTCGTGAAGTTTTGCTTTTAGCTCTAAGTCGTTTTCTTCGTGACAATATTCTCTCTTTTGAGTTTTTCCAACCATTTCGGTCAATTCATTCAATGCTTGACAGTGCAATCTGATAGACGCATGTGCCTTTTTCAAAGCTTCTAACATCACATCCTCTGACACTTCCTTCATTTCACCCTCAACCATCATGATATTGTCGTAAGTAGCTGCAACTACCAAGTCCAATTCTGCTCTTTCCATTTGAGCATAATCTGGATTGATAACAAATTCTCCATCAATCAATGCTATCCTACATTCAGATACTGGTCCATTGAAAGGAATATCACTCACTGCTAGGGCTGCTGATGCTGCCAATGCTGCAAGTGCATCAGGTGGATTGGATTGATCTCCTGATATTAAGGAAACTTGAACTTGTACCTCTGCGTGAAAATCATCTGGGAACAAAGGTCTGAGTGCTCTATCTATAAGTCTTGATATCAATATTTCGTATTCACTTGGGCGAGCTTCTCTTTTGAAAAATCCACCTGGAAATCGTCCCATTGCGGCATACTTTTCTTGATAATCAACCGTCAATGGCATAAAATCAACATTTTCTCCTGCTTCTTTCTTTGCACAAACAGTAGCAAGTATCATTGTGTCTCCCATTCTTACAACGGCAGAACCATCAGCTTGTTTTGCTAACTTGCCTGTTTCAATTTCAATTTCTCTTCCGTCTTCCAATTTGAAGACTTTCTTTGTTCCTAACATTACTTTACTTTTTCTTTTAACCTCTTCCAAGTGGAGCGGCTTGGACTTTTTCATCTTTACTTTTGCTCCAATATACAACACAAAAAAGGCAATTAGCCTCTAATTGCCTTTTTTCTTTCTTTACTACCTTGTCGAAAGTTTACTTTCTGATACCCAATTGCTTGATAAGCTCACGGTATTTTTCTATATCTTGAGCTTTAAGGTAGTCCAACAAACGTCTTCTCTTTCCTACTAGATTCACAAGTGCTCGTTTTGTGAACATATCTTTGTGATTCTCTTTAACATGTTGAGTAAGCTTTTGAATTCTAAATGTAAACAAAGCTATTTGAGACTCTGTTGAACCTGTGTCAGCTTCACTTTTGCCATATTGAGCAAAAATTTCTTTCTTTTTGTCGGCTGTCAAATACATATTTACCTAACTTAATATTTTATTTTAATACTTTCTACTATTCTCCCTACGAGTTTGCAAAGGTACAACTTTTTTTGAAATTAGCAAAACATTCTTGATTTTTCTCTATCAAAGTTTTATTTTTTTCTTTCCAAGAGTTATTCCTCCCAATGCAAGAATCGCTCCAACGGAATCGGCAAATAAATCACTCAATGCAAAATTCCTCTCACACCATTGGTGTGTCAATGCTTGCAAAACTTCTGTAAAAAAGCCAAATACAAATGTGAGCAAAAACGATATTAGCATTATTTTCTTATCTTCAAAACTCAATCGTTGCTTAACAAAAAAGAACGTAAGAAAACAAAATCCACCAAAAAGACTACAATGAACCAACTTGTCTAAATGTGGAATGCTTATAATTTTTTGACTACTTGAAGAAAACAAACCTTGTGGAAGTAGCAATAATACAAAAATTAAGGCTATCCAAAAGAAAAATGCAAAATTAACAATTATGTTTTTTTTCATCACTTAAAATAAAAAGACTGCTCGAAATAATGAAATACTTCGAGCAGTCTTAAATTTTCAATCGAATTATAAGCCGATGAATGCTGAATAAGCTGCAGCGTCTTTCAATTCTTCTGCTTCTGCAGGGTTGGTCATTGTGATTTTGATTATCCAACCTTCTCCGTAAGGATCGCTATTGATTGCAGCAGCGTTAGCTTCCAAATCTTCATTGAATTCTAACACTTCTCCAGAAACTGGCATCATCAAATCAGAAACAGTTTTTACTGCTTCGATTGTTCCAAATACTTCATTTCTTTCTATTGTTTCGCCAACTGTATCAACGTCAACAAATACAATATCACCTAATTCGTGTTGAGCATAATCTGTAATACCGATATATGCTTCGTCTCCTTCGATTCTCAACCATTCGTGGTCTTCTGAATACTTTACGTTTGCAGGAATGTTCATTTTATTTTCTATTTTAAGTTAAAAAAATCTTTCAAATACTTATTTCAAACGCCAAAATTAAACATTTTTTACTACAATTAAGACATTGAATCCAAATTATTTTTTCACGATTTCTACTTTACTGTTTTACAAATTTGAAATTCAACATCTTACCCTTGATATGAAGTTTCAATAAATAAATTCCATTTGGAATCATCTTTACATCAAGAGAATTATTTGGGCTTTCAAATCGCTTAATCTCCCTTCCACAAATATCGTGTATTGTTATAAATTCACAATCCGAAGGTATATTTTCCACATACAGCACTCCATTTGTTGGATTTGGAAACATTCTAACATCGGATTCCATTCCTATAGACTCTAATCCCACCAATTGCAAGGCTTTCTTCACCGCATTCAAAGCATCAATCTTTCCATATCCCCAATCATAATTAGGCACCTCTCCAGTAAATGAATCGGTTCGAGAGGTTGTAGTTATGATTTCCTTAACTTGTTCTGGCGTTAGGTTTTTGTTCGCTTGCAACATTAAAGCCACTATTCCAGTAACCATTGGCGACGACATTGAGGTTCCTGACAAAGCAACAAACTTATAAGTCCTTGAATTAAACTCTACTGGCGAAAAACCTGAGCGTTCATCTGTTGTATAAGAAGACAATGCACTAACGACACTAACTCCCGGTGCTGATATTTCTGGCTTAATATATGGACAAAGATTCGGTCCTTTACTCGAAAAAGGTGCGATATTTGAGTTAGAGTAAGAATTTCTTCTTCCTGAAGTATGAGCAGCGACTGCAATCATACCCCTTCCTATTGCAGGTTCTCCAATAGAGTATTCATCATCACCTTTAACAGAATTAACTCCCCTACTAACAAAAGGCATTCCCCAATTACCCACTCCTGTTGTTAAACATGCGACATTCCAAGCATGAACATAACCACATTCTGCAGTAGATATTAAATTCACCTTATCTAATGAATTATAATTAGACAGCCTAATTTCCCATTCCATTTGCGCTCTTTGCCCATTGCTTCCTTTTACAGCCGATAGTCTATACACCAAAGAATCCGACTCATTGTAAACAAAAACTCCATTTGTTACTATTTCGCTATCTGTATTGAACATTTCAGTTGAAAAAAGTAATTCTCCATACGCAGAATACAATTCAATAGCCGAACTAAATGAGCTAACACTATCTGCAACCATATTTATAGTTTGTCCCCAATAATCATCAGAAGAAGGAACCGGGATATTAAACTGTGCTTCGCTCCTCAGGGTATCGTAATTATTGAAATCACATTTAATATGAAAGTCACTTCGTCTGTTATTTCCTGAACTTGATACAAAAACTACACTATCCTCAACCGACATATTGTAAACAAATTCATCAAAAAGCGAACTTCCATCCATTGCTCCGAAGTGATAAATTCCCCAACTATTATTCACGACCAAACGTTTCCCTCTATTCTTCGCCTCATCTCTCATCCAAGAATATGCATCTAAAACATTTGTTTCGTCAATCAACCATGTTGCAAATAAGAATTCAGCTCCATATGCCACACCTTTGTATCTTGTTCCTGCTCCACCGCCACCTGCAATCCCCGCAACGTGCGTTCCATGCAATCCTATATCATAAATATTATTAGTATCACTTTGAGCTGCAAGTAAGTTTTCTTGACCTTCTATATATGCACCGTAATCAAATCCTTCCGGAGGGGCGAATCCGCTCCTGTATTGGTCCCAAGCGGCTATAACCCTATATTGATTCATCAAAGTATCATAAAACACTGGGTGAGTATAATCAAAACCCCAATCTGCAATACCTATAATCACACCGCTACCATCATATCCTTGTTCAAGCCCTTCAACCCCTTGATGAACATAATCAGCGTTCACATCAACCAATGCTTTATCCAAATGAGGACTTCCTATTTTTCTCGCAACATCTACCCTTTCAAACAAACCACTATCTAATAATTCTCGAAGAAATTCAACATTAGCTTTAATACATACAATATTACCAGCTCTCGAACTTAATTTACAATCATATCTTTGTAGCTCTGCAACATCTTTACCTTGTTTCAATTCTGCCAACAAAGAAATATACTCCTTTCCATCAAGTTCTGTGATAGAGAATCTTTCAGGAAAAAGTTTCAAGTTAGATTTCACAGTTGTCTTTCCTTTGATAAACGCATTCAATCCACAACCCAATTGTTGAGAATAAAGATTAAATGACATCAAAACAAGCATCAAAAATACCAATCCTATTTTTTTCATATCGTTAAAAAGTTTAGTTAAAATAGATTCGTTATTTGTAGAATTCTTTCCAAATTCTACTCGGCTAAAACGAAGTTTCATACTAACGAATCAAAATATTGATGCAAAGATATATAAAAAGAGAGATTATTATAAAGAAAAGCGGTCTGATTTTTTCAAACCAGACCGCTTTATTACTTTCAAATAAAATTAATTATTTAGAAGTTCTAACTGATTTACATCTTACTACTGCTTGTTGAATACGAGTTTTGTAATCTGCATTTTCGATACATTCTTTAACAGCAGCTTCTTGAGCTTCTGCATCTTTCAACATAGTAGCGAATTCTTTCATAGCAGCAGCACCATTAGCTTTATTCTTTTGTGCAGCAACTAAGTTGTCAACAAACTTTTCGAAAGCTTTAACCTTAGCTTCGCATGGGTCTTCTTTCTTTTGAGCAGGTGCTTCGCTCTTTGCTACAGGTGCTTCAACTTGTTCAGCAGCTGCTTCAGTAGCTACTTCAGTTGGAGTTTCAACTACAGGAGCTTCAACTGCTGTTTCTGTTGTTGTTTCTGTTTTTCCGCCACAAGCTGCCATCAATGCAACTACGGCTACGCCTAAAAATAATCTTCTCAATTTCATTTTATAAAATGTTTTAGTTAAGTGAATAATTCATCGCAAAAATACAAAAAAAAGAACATCTAATGCAATATTGTAATATTTTTTTTCAAAAACTTAACACCCCGCAACAAAGATTCACTGATTTACAACAATATAGCGCTATATTTTTTTTATCATTCTATCTTGCAAATTCACCGATTCTTTATGTATTTGCTCAAAAACATCCTTCACAAAGGATTTATCTAAGCACAATTTCTCTGCTTGTCTCATTCGTTCTTCGAGCAACTTATTCCATCTATTGATTTGAAGTACTGAAATATTGTTTTGTTTTTTCACTTTCGAAACCTCTGCAACAACTTTCATTCTTTCGGATAACATTCTCAAAATTTCAGCATCTATATCATCTATACGTTTTCTCAACATCTCCAAATCACTCTGTGTGTTATTGCTTCCTTCCACAGACAACCGCAAAGAATCCAACAACTCTTTCAATCCAGAGGGTGTAAGTTGTTGTTCTGAATCTGTTTTAGCATTTTTAGGAGATGAATGCACCTCCAACATCAAGCCATCATAACATAGATTCATTGCCGTTTGAGCTAACTCCAACACAAGATCTCTTTTACCTGCCATATGACTTGGATCGCAAATCAATTTTACACTTGGCAATAAACGTCTTAGTTCTATAGCAATTTGCCATAAAGGACTTTGTCTATAAATTCCGTTATCTGCAAGGGAGAAACCTCTATGAACAGCACAAACGCTTTTACAACCGCTTTTCTGCAAACGTTCAATAGCCCCAATCCATAGCTTAACATCTGGATTCAAAGGGTTCTTAACAAAAATAGGAATATCAGTTCCACTCAAAGCTTCCGCTATATCCTGAACTGAAAAAGGGTTGGTCGTAGTCCTTGCTCCAATCCACAGAGCATCAATTCCATAATCCAAACATTTCTCTACATGATATGGACTTGCAACTTCAGTACATACCTTTAAAGAATACCTTGACTTAACCTCAGCAAGCCACTCCAAGCCTTTTTCTCCTACGCCTTCGAATGTTGAAGGGCGAGTACGAGGCTTCCATAAACCCGCTCTAAAAATTAAATCGTCGAAAACGGACAAGGATTCAGCTGTAGTAAGAACTTGTTCTAGTGATTCAGCCGAGCAAGGTCCTGCAATAAGCACTTTATTAGTTGCGACAAATCTTGACTGTCCCATCTAAAGACTTGCTATAAACTTCGTAAAACAAACCTGTTTTATCCTCTGTAACAACAGCAGACACCTCTTTCTCCACTTGTTTCAACTCACTATTCAAATCTTCTTCCCAAATATCTAACTGTTTCGAAAAATAGTAAAAATCCATCATATTGTTCTCTTTCGTTAAACATCATTTTACAAAAAGAGAACGTTCGAATATAAATGATATTGTGCTAAAGATGCGTTTTAATATCTTACATCGTCAAAACTATAGACTTTTCCTCAGCCAATTTTCTCATATTTATTAAAGCATACCTCATTCTTCCAAGTGCTGTATTTATGCTTACTCCGGTTCGTTCAGCAATTTCCTTGAATGACATATCAGCATAATGACGCATTACCAAGACTCTGCGTTGCTCATCTGGCAATTG
>JAGBSA010000275.1 GCA_017632095.1 Bacteroidales bacterium
CGATCTGAGGTATCTTTTTGAACGTGCCGTCTGCCAAAGGTGCGAATCCGAAGCCGTCTGCTCCCAAAACTGCTCCTGCATGTATTATGCAGTTGTCCCCTATCACCGTATCGTGATAAAGTTTCACACCTGCGAAAATGGTGACATTCTCTCCTATCTGTACGTTTTCGCCTATGTAAACATGAGGATAAATCTTCGAATCTTTGCCTACTTTGCTCCCGTTGCTCACAACGGCAAACTCTCCGACATAAACATTTTCACCAATCTCCGCTTGCTTATCTATAAACGCCAAGGAAGAGATGCCGGTCTTATTCAAACGATATGCGTTGTAAACTTCCAACAATTGTGCAAAGCAACTGTAAGCGTCTTTCACCTTTATCATTGTCGTTTTCACCGTTTGTTCGGGTTCGAAGTCTTCATTCACAATGACAATACTTGCCTCTGTGTCGTATATGTATTGATTGTATTTGCTGTTTGCAAGGAAAGACAAGCCGCCTTTTTCTCCTTCTTCTATCTTACAAAGCTTGCTCACAACGGCATTTTCATCTCCAACCACCGTTCCTTGAAGCATTTGAGCTATCTGTTTTGCCGAAAATTCCATATCTTGTTCTGTTTTATCGATTGCAAATTTAGTTAAAAATTATTCAACTGAAAGAGTGCCGAGGCTTTTTTTGGGTTTTCGTTCTCTTCGAGGGAGAGATATGATGTGAGGATGGGGAAAAGAGGAACATGCTTTTCAGTCTCTGAAATCCTTGCAATGGAAACGAAAACCCTTGAGAAAATAACCGCAAACGCCATTTCGAAAATTTTACGAAAGTTTCGTAATAATATTTCGAAGGCTTCGAAATAGTATTTCGACAGTCTCGTAATGGTATTACGACAGCTTCGTAATAGTATTACGAAGGCTTCGAAATAACAGTATAAGTAAGTGGAAAGATCCCAAGACAAAGGAAAATCATTCTAAGAGTTGGTTTTCAATTAGTTTCAATAATAAAAAAACGCTCGTAAGTCTTTACTTTGATTTCACTCAATCGCTGTTTTGGTTTTATAAGTCTTGGTTTTGATTTATCGTTTCAATGCTTTACGCAATTCGAACCAATATGCCACGGCTGCAAAGGCAAGCAATAATATGCTGTTCACAAATAATTTCAATGGTATGTTTGCTATTGTGTTGTTATTCATTAGCAAAAACAGTCCGAAAGCAAACATTGTGTAAAGGAAAAGGCGTTTCAATGGGTATTTAACGGGATAATATTTTTGTCCGAACGCCCAACAGATTACCATTATCAAGAAATAGCATATCAATGTGGTGTAGGCTGCTCCCATATAGCCGAATTGCGGTACTAAAAGGTAGTTCAAAACTAATGTTACCACGGCTCCGATTATCGAAATGTAGGCTCCGTAGATTGTTTTATCGCTTACTTTGTACCAAATGGAGAGGTTGTAATATACTCCCAAGCATAGGTTTGCCGCCAAAAGTATCGGTACTACTTTCAAGCCGCTTCGATATTCTTCTCCTACAAAGTATTGCAATATGTCCATGTATGCGATGACTCCCAAGAAGATAAACAATAGGAATATGAAGTAAACTTTCATTACATTGGAGTATGTTTGTTTTGCATCGGCGTTTTTCATCTTTGAGAAGAAGAACGGTTCTGCCGCAAACTTGAATGCTTGAATGAAAAGGCTCATTATGATTGACAGTTTGTAGCATGCTCCGTATATTCCTATGTTACTCATCACATAAGCGTTGCAATCGTTTTCTGTTTCCGGGCATTCGAGCAAATGTCTCAAAGCTATACGGTCGAAGGTTTCGTTTATCATTCCTGCCAACCCTCCTATCATAACGGGCAATCCGTATAATAGCATTTTCTTTAGCAGTTTGAAATCTATCTTAAAGCGAAACTGTATGTATTCGGAAAGTAACATCAGCATGGCTATTGCACTTGCCAAAAGGTTTGAAAGGAAGATACATTGGACTAAGTCTTCGGGTTTGATGACAAAAAAGAAAAAGAGGTTGAAAGCTATGTTTGAGAATATGTCTATGCTTTTGATCAGTGCAAATCTTGCTGCTTTGTTTTCCTGACGAAGTTTGGCGTATGGTATTGCCCTGAGTGCGTCTAATGCTATTATGAACAGGAACATTGTTATGTAGTTCTTGTGTTCTGAATAGCCCATTAAATCGCTTATTGCACCGAGATTGGACATTGTTATCAAGAGAAAGAGTGTTGTTGTGCTGAACAGCGAGAGCATTGCGGTGTTAAAGACCGTTTTTTTGTCGTTATGGGTTTGCGAAAAGCGGAAAAAGGCTGTTTCCATGCCGTATGTGAGCAGTATCATAAGGAATGAAACATAGGCATAAAGCTCTGAAACCACTCCATATTTGTCTGCTGTCAGCGAATAAGTGTAAATAGGAACGAGAAGGTAGTTTAAGAATCTTCCTACTATGGTTGGTATTCCGTAAATGGCGGTTTGTCCCGCAAGTTTTTTCAAATCTCCCATTATATTTTGGATTTATTTTGTTGGTTTTCTTATTTGGATTTACTCTTTCTTTGTTTTAATTTACTGAAACAAAGAAACAAAAAACTGAAACTTGATTTCGTTTTTTCAAAATCAAATTTCAGTAAATTCTTTCTTTTAATTCGTTATAATCAATTGAAATTCAAGTTATTTAATACTTAATTTTGTTTTGTTGCCACGTGAAACATTGCTTTGTAAATCTAAGAGTCCACAAGTCTAAAAGACTAAAAGACTACAAGCACTCGTTGTCTTGTTTACTTATTGTCTCATTTTCTTGTTGACTTATCGTCTCTAATACCTCTTAATAAATTCTTTCAGCAAATTACAAAAGTCAATGTGTTTGGTGAATGAAAGTTCTACGCCATCGTCATAAACAGTGTGATATTCGTTATACTCACAACCGTAAGTGAAAAGAAAATGTGCAGGAACGCCTTTTTGAACGAATGGACAATGGTCGCTATTGCAACTCTCCTCCCCTAACACTACTTTACTGAACCAATGATTCTCTTTGTTTATTTGTTGAAGCAATTCTCCTGCCTCAGGTTCTTTCTTACCGTTTATTACTGCTACTCCTGTAGAACCTGTTCCTACCATATCCAAATTAAATAAGAATTTCATCTTACTTAAATCGACCAAAGGGTTTTCAGCAGCGAAAGTTGAGCCTACAAGACCTATCTCCTCCCCTGTTACAAACATAAAAACAACTGAATGCTCCGCAGGATTCTTTGCATAATATTTTGCAAGATCTAAAAGAACCGCCACAGCACTTGCATTATCGTTTGCTCCGGGAAAGTGAACTGAGCCAATCTTTCCAAGATGGTCGTAGTGGCATACAAAAGCAAAGCAACTATCTTTATATTTTGTTCCCTCTACCCTCGCCCATACGTTTTGGGAAGCGTAGTTTTCGTGAAATTCACTCTTGATTGAAAGTTTCAAACGATTGATTTTCTTTGAGAATATTTTGTCTCTGAGTTGCACAACAGGGAACGACATTACGTTTCTACCGGTGTAGTATTGCAGTTTATCTTGTCCTTGAATTATGGCTAACTTTGGAGTGTTTGATTCTTCTTTCAATGTACGCAAAAATCTTATTGCATCATAATTTTCCAATTCTCCAAGGTTAAAAATCAAGACTTTATCTTTTAATTTGTTAGGTTTTAGTTTTTCCAATTCTGCTTTTGTGGATATGACTTTTGCTTTCTCATTTTTCAAAATCAAATCACAAGATGGAGATGCTCCCAAAACAAGAAATTCTTTTCCTAATTCAAGTTTTCTATTCTTTATTCCAACACACAGATCTGCTTCCAAGATGTTATTCACCTTCAAAGGAACTGATTGAAATCCGTCTTCACCCAAAAGACTTACGTTATTTTTCTTTAATTCTGAGCGAATAAACTCTGCAGCCTTTTTATCTCCGTTATCAATGTAAGCTCTACCTCCCATGTATTTGCTTGTCAAGGTGTCTTTGCAAAATATTGCATAGTTATATGACTGAGAATAAGACACAAGGCTTAGAAACATTGCCACAAATAAAAATAAAACTCTCATAATACTACGTTTGAATTTATTAAATACCTGTTATTTTTCCACTCTTTCTTCCATTGCTCCTCTGGAATGATTTTATTGTTTTTGTCTAAACTGTTTTGATTTTTATCTTTTGCTATTATCTTGGCATAACCTTTTGAAATCAAGTCTTTTATGTTTTCAAATACTTCCTCTGTTTCTTGTTTTCCGATTTTTGAAAATAGATATAAACCGACTTCATTGTTGTATTCGTCCATCGTTCTGCCTGCAAGATCGTAACCGGATAAGGGTTTGATATTAAAGATATAGTAGTTATAATCTTCATACATCAATCCTATTTTACGAGATTTATCAATACCTATCTCTTTTGCCAAACTATACATCCAGTATATATGTCTGAAAGCATCATATCGACTTCCTTCAACATTGGTTTCAAAGTTTCCAGTTTTGTAAAGACTATCCATTTTTACCAAAACATGATTCGATACTATCAAAGCTTTTTTGATATTATTTATATTTACAGTTACCCAAATCTTATCTTGAAATTTTATACTCTTAATAAGCATCTTTTGATCTTGAGCGGACAAAGATAAAAATGAAACAAGGAATAAAAATAATAAAATATGGATTTTATACTTTTTCATCTTATTTTCCTATTTCAAAACAGCTAAATATTCAAAAAAATCAAGGCTCTCGATAAGTTAATACTTTTTTTTGAACGTATAATGTTAAAATATTTTAATTTTTATTCAAAATTTCAATCCTAATTTTCTAAGTAACAAATAAATAGAGTAAAGTAATATGTTAATTTTTATTTTACTCTATATTTCCCCTATTTTAAGATTCCAAGCTGTTTTGAAATATCCAACATCTTATTTATTGGTTTTGCCGCTGCTGAAATCAAATATTCTGATAATTCTATTTCGTAACGCTCGTTTTCAAGCGAATCTAAAACTTTTGCCATAGTGTTTAACTTCATGTGTCTGCAATCATTGCAAACTAATCCTTCGTTTGGAGTTACTATAGTGAAAATTTTATCTGGATTATCTTGCTTTAATTTATGTACTATACCAGATTCTGTTGCTACTAAGAAATGTTTGTTCTCAGAATTACTGATATGTTTTATCATAGCTTGAGTTGAACCGACAAAATCAGCAAGTTGTAAAACTGAATCATTACATTCAGGATGCGCAACCAAGATTGCATCTGGCGATTCAGCCTTTATCTTTGATACATACTCAGGTGTAAGCAACTCATGTACCTCACAGCTACCGTTCCACAAAACCATATTTCTTCCACTTAATCTATTGATATATCCACCTAAGTTTTTATCCGGTGCAAATATTATTTTCTGATCTTTAGGTAAAGATTCAACTATTTGAATTGCGTTTCCAGAAGTACATATTATGTCAGAAAGAGTTTTTATTTCGGCGGAACAATTTATGTAAGATATAACTAAATGATCCGGATATTGTTCTTTGAATTTCTTAAACTCATTATATTTACATGAATCTGCTAACGAACACCCTGCATTCAAGTCTGGAATTATTACTTTTTTATTTGGATTAAGTATTTTTGCTGTTTCACCCATGAAATGAACTCCACAGAACAAAATCATCTCTGCTTCTGTCTCTTTAGCTTTTTGAGCTAAGTTTAAACTATCGCCTACAAAATCTGCTATATCTTGAATTTCAGGAATTTGATAGTAGTGTGCTAAAATTATAGCTTTCTTTTCTTCTTTCAGTTTAAGGATTTTCTCTCTGATTTCGTTGCTATTCATAATTAAAATATTGTTTTTATAATTTTGTTATTATCAATTATGCCTTGTTGGTTTTGTTGAAAAAGATTTTTTCTTTCAATCTACTTTGCAAAAGTACTACTTTTTATTAACAAAACAATGAACTTTATTTACATTTGAAAGAGTTACATATCAGTATTTTATCCTTATTATTAACAAATTACTGATTATCATATTATGTTGATAAATTATTTAACTAAAATAAACATTAAAAATGTGAAGAAGGCTTGATTATCTATGTTGATAAACAGTCTGTTTTTCCACATTAAAAAGTTATTGACATAAAGTGGGGTGTTTTTTAACGTAATTTTTAATAGATATGAACAATTTTTAAGTTAATATTTTTGTTTCTTTGATTGATTGTAGGTAAAAAATAATTAGTACTTTTGTGATTAGGTTTTAGAATACGCAAATTTGATTTTAAAACCGTAAGTTTTGATTTTAATTTTCTAAAATAAAGAAAGAATTATGCTTAATACTATTCCTATGGCTTGCGATCATGCAGGTTTCGAATTAAAAGAGTACATGAGAGATGAACTTATAAAGAGAGGATTTGATATAAAGGATATGGGTACATATTCTTCGGAGAGTGTGGATTATCCTGATATGATTCATCCTTTGGCAAAGGCAGTTAATGATGGTGAATTTAAGTTTGGAATCATTATGTGTGGCAGTGCTAATGGTGTTTCTATGGTTGCTAATAAGTATCCTTCAGTAAGATGTGCTCTTTGTTGGGAAGAAGAAATTGCAGAATTAGCTAAAAAACATAATAATGCAAATATTATAGCTTTACCTGCTCGCTTTATTTCAAAAGAAAAGGCTTTGGCTATTTTTGAAGCTTATTATAATTCTGAATTTGAGGGAGGTAGACATCAAAATAGGGTAGATAAGATTTCAATACGATAATTTGTTTCATTGTATGACTACTAGAGAATACAAGGACTTTTTATCAAATTGTAGACATGTCATAGATGATAAGCCGATGGATTTGTCGTTTGATAAGGTCTTTGATTTAGCTCATAGTGTCTTTGAAAACCCTAATCGTATCAATGAAAAAGCTGCGGAACTCCGTAAAAGATTTTTAGATAATATTGATGAGAATCTTTTAATCTTCGAAAGAAAATTCACAGAAAATAAAGGAGTGGTTCATTGGAGTGTTACGTATGATGATTTCATTGATAATTTGTTATCCTTACTTAAGTCTAAGAAGATAAAATCTGTAAATACTTTTGCATCAAGCTTTAATGATGAATTAGGGCTTGATGATTCTTTGAAAAGTGCAGGAATTGCGACATTATCAACAGATAATACTTGTTCTATTTTTGAACCTACTTTAGGGATTGTAAATACTGGAAGTTTGTTTTCTGTATTTAATTCTGCGTATGATATGGAGCTTGTCATGGGAGCTAAATTGAAAATATTTATAATCCCAATTAACAAGTTTATTTGCAATTTGGCTGACTTGGAATTATTCTCCCATATTCTTTCTATTTATAAAGACGGTGTTGATTTTCCTTTTATTTCTTCTGTTTTTACACCTGATTCTATTTCTTCTGAGTTTGAATCACATGTCTTTTTAATAGATAATGGTAGAAGTAATATTTTAGCCTCTAAAACGCATAGAAAAGCTCTTTTATGCATAGATTGCGGAGCTTGTAAGAAGGTTTGCCCGGTTTATAATACGATAGGGGATAATCCATACAATAATGTGTTTACAGGGCCTTTTGCAAACGTTGTATTGCCTTTTCTTGAGAATTTCCACAGTTA
>JAGBSA010000276.1 GCA_017632095.1 Bacteroidales bacterium
GATTTTCTTATCGTTGATACAGCGGGAGTTCGCAAGAAAAACAAAGAAATGGAAGATGTGGAGTTCTATTCCGTTATGCGTTCGATTCGTTCTATTGAAACGGCAGACGTATGTATCCTTATGATAGATGCTTCCGAGGGTTTGCAGGCTCAAGACCTTAATTTGTTCTCGCTTATTCAAAGGAATAACAAAGGCGTTGTTATAGTTGTGAACAAATGGGACTTGATTGAAAAGGACGGAAAGACACATTTGGAATTTGAAGAGAAGATTCGTAGTAAGATTGCACCGTTTGAAGATGTGCCGATTGTGTTTACGTCTGTCATAAACAAGCAAAGAATTTACAAGGTGTTGGAAACGGCTCGCAAGGTTTACGATTCACGCAGTCGAAAGATAAGCACATCGGAACTGAACGAGAGATTGTTGCCTATTGTCAAGGAACAAAATCCGCCACCTGCCTATAAAGGAAAATATGTCAAGATTAAATACATCATGCAGTTGAAGACAGCTTATCCACAGTTCGTTTTCTATTGTAATTTGCCGCAATACGTCAAAGATCCGTACAAGAGATTTGTCGAAAACAGGCTTAGAGAGATGTACGACTTTGAGGGCGTTCCGATGAATATCTTTTTCCGCGAGAAGTAACAAAGTTCGAAAATTCCGAAATGGAGGTAAGAATCGATAAATGGTTGTGGGCGGTGAGGCTTTACAAGACAAGGAGTCTTGCTGCCGATGCTTGCCGATTGGGAAAGGTGTCTTGCTGTGGTGTAAAAGTGAAAGCATCTAAGGAAGTCAAACTTGGGGAAGTCTATGAGGTGAATATAGATCAACTGAAACGAAGCGTTAAGGTCGTGGGTTTGCTTTCCAATAGAGTGGGAGCAAAAGATGTTGCGAAATATATGGAAGATCTTACTCCGGAAGAAGAGTACGAACGCATAAGGCTTGCTCGCAGTTTCGCCTTTGAACAGAGGGATAGAGGAATAGGAAGACCGAGCAAGAGGGATAGACGTTTGCTTGAATCCTTTAAGGATGAGGGTTTTTGAAAATAAGGATTTGTTTTTTTAGATTGCGTGATTAAATATGAATAAAGTACGAGTTTGGATAAAGAATGCAAGGAGTACTTCTTTGATGCAAAGTGTGATGCCGGCAATTCTTGCTGTGGTTATGGCTTTTGGTAGTGAGGATTTCAGCATTTGGGCTTCTGTTGTGGCAGTCTTGGGTATTGTTGCGGCACATCTTGGAATGAATTTGGCAGATGATTATTTCGATTATAAGGTAGGAACTTCCGAGAGTAGGAAACATCTTGTTAGACAAGGCTTTCGTGCAAGGCTTGTGAAGTATCCTTATTTGACCGACGGCAGTGCAAGTGTAAACGATTTGAAAAAAGCTATCATTTCATTCTTGGCTGTGGCTGCTGTTTTTGGATTGAGCATCGTTTTGTTCAGAACTTATTATGTAATCCCTATTGTTTTGATTACTTTGTTCCTTGGAATATTCTATTCTGCTGCTCCTTTGAAACTGTCTTATAGAGGCTTGGGTGAGTTGGTTATAGGTTTGATTTTCGGACCTCTTTTGATGAGTGGAGTTTATATTGCGGCGGCAGGACATTTTGATATTTCGATTTTGTGGGTGTCTATACCGGTTGGTTTGTTTGTTGTCAATATTCTGTTTACTCATAGCTTTATCGACCAAGTGGCAGACAAAGCTTCGGGAAAGGTAACTCTTGCCGTATTGCTCAATAACGACAAAGCAAATCTGACAGTCAGCATTTTGTTGAATCTGTTGCCTTTTGCAATGATTCTTGTTGCTGTTTTGACAAATTATCTCTCCTATGCGTATTTGGCAACCTTTATAATACTTCCGCGAGCTTACTGGTTGTTGTACTCACTCAAAGCTTTTGTCGATAAGAAAGAAATTAAGTTTGAGCGTCCGCCTATGTTCTTGGGACGAATGGAGAATTGGGAAGGCATAAAGCAAAGCGGAGTGGATTGGTTTATGATGAGGTGGTATTGTGCAAGGAATATAACTTCCGATTTCTGCCTTATAGTGGTTGTAGTTAATATTTTATTGAATATATGAAGTTGAAACAATTGTGTTACCTTGCGAAATGGTTTATTCAAGCAAGGTTTTTCGGAAAGAAACGCCCTTTACAGAGTGTCATATTTATATCTGACAGATGTAACTTGAAGTGTAAGCATTGCAGTGTTTACAATTACGATAATCCTAACGTGAAGACGTTTGAGCAAATCAAAGAAGAGTTGATTTATTGCTACGAGCAAGGAAGTCGTTTTGTGGATTTCGAGGGTGGAGAGCCTTTTATATGGGAGGATAACGGCAAAAGAATAGATGATTTGATTGATTTGGCAAAATCTATCGGCTTTTTCTCTTGCACAATCACCACAAACGCTCAACGTCCTTTTGTTAACTCGCGTGCAGACAGCATTTGGGTGAGTTTGGACGGCGTAGGAGAGTGGCATGAAAAGGTAAGAGGTGAAGGAACTTTTGCAAAATTGGAAAAAAACATTGCTTCGTGCAATCATAAAGCTCTTTCAGTAAATATGGCTATCAATACGCTGAACCATGAGGGCGTTGCACAAACCATAGAGTATGCAAAGCAAAATCCTTACATCAAATCGATTTCCTTAAACTTCCATACACCTTTTGAAGGTACGGAATACTTGGCGTTGGATATGGAAAGAAGAGCCGAAATCATCGATTTGATTATTGATTACAAGAAGAAGGGTTATCCGATTATGAATTCGATTCCGGGTTTGAAGAAGATGAAAAAGTTAGACTTTAAGGCAGAGTGTTGGGTAACAAACTTTATCTTTTCAGATGGAAGCAAGACGGCTCAGTGTATAGGTTTTGACCAAGGGGTTTGCGATAAGTGCGGTTTTTGTATGGCAGGAGAGATGAACGCTGTCTTTAATTTCCATCCCGGAACTATACTTGCAGGATTGAAACTAAGACTTTAATGTATTCGCGTCCTGTAATTATTCCATTGATATTACTGATTGTAGGGATTATACTTGTAGAGAGTTTAATCCCTCCTTTTGTTATTGGGGAGCATTACAGCAAACACCTGAACGAAATCAAGACTTGTCGTTACAAAATCAAGAAAGAGAGAAAGGAAACGAAGAATTGGATTTGCTATATCGCCGAAACGGAGCAATGGTATGACGGAACGACTTGGCATAAGACTGATGGAGAGGTTTTATTCTATATTCCAAAGGATTCAAATAAGGTCTTGGAGTATGGAACTATTGTAGAAAGCAATGCGAATCTTTATCGGATAGAGAATTATGAGGGTTCGGATTTCGATTATCAAAGGTTTATGCAACGCAAACGCATATATCATAATGTATATGCGAGGAATTATGAAACAATAGGAAAAGATAAGTCTTTTGATGTTATAGCTGTGGCTTATAGATGCAAACTTGCATTGAAAGAAAGGTTGTTTGCATCGGGTTTGCCAAAGGATAGGGCTGCTCTTGCGGTGTCTTTGTTGCTTGGAGACAAGAGTGATTTGGACGAAGATGTGAAATTGAGCTTTTCGGTTGCGGGTTTGTCTCATATTCTCTGCGTTTCGGGTTTGCATATAGGGCTTATAATATTCATATTTGATTATTTTTTGAAATATATTCACTTATTGGGATTCAGAGGTTGGGTGTTGAGACGTGTTTTGCTTATTGTGATTGCATGGACTATTGCTTTCATTGTCGGCTGTACGCCTTCCGCTCTTCGAGTTGCCTTGATGCTTACTCTGACTATTATAACTGATATGACAGCATACCGTTCCGACAGAATCAATATGTTGTTTGTTACTGCGTTTCTTTTGTTGCTGTTTAATCCTTTGATGTTATTCGATATCGGATTTCAGCTTTCATTTCTTGCAGTCTTTGGAATAATGCTTTGTATGCCTAAGGCAAATTTGTGGATTAAGAGAAAGGTGCCGTCATATTTGAAAACAATAAGTACAACTGCCGCAACAACGCTTTCGGCTCAAATGTTTGTTCTGCCTATCATTGTTTACAGATTCAAAACCTTTCCCATATTGTTCCTTTTTGCCAATATATTGGTTGTACCCTTTGTTGGACTATTGTTATTTAGTATAATCTGTTTATTGTTTCTTGTTGAGGTTCCGATTTTTGGCGAATTGATTACGCAAATCGTTTCATTGGAATTATATCTCTTGCAAGAGGTTGCTCATATTACCGAAAATTTTACTAAGAGTTTGTTTTCATAATTGTATAAAATAAATGCGGACAACTTTAGAAGCCGTCCGCATTGGTGTATTTTGAAGATTAGTTTCTTCGATTGTTGTTTATACATCTATTACATCCCAAAAGAATACTCTTAGACCTTGTTCAGGTGCTTGGTGGTCAAGTGCTTGTATTCTCTTTTTAAGTATTGGTGCAATATAGTCATCAACTACGCAAAGTGTTGCCATGTTTTTTGCCGGCCATGCGTGTGTTCCCAAGTGCGGTTCTCCGTTTTTAGAACCTCTTCCTTGTATGTCTTGCCAGCGGGTGTAGCCACGGATTGATAATTGATGAAGTATGTCTTCTATATCTTGCACATGGGCTTGGTTATATGCTATAAATGCTGCTTTCATTTTCTTATTCTTTTATGGTTCTACGACTTAAATGGAATGAATGTTTCTTTCTGTAAGATTTTACTTCTCTTGATGCAAACCAACAGTAAACGGTTGGAATGATTACAAGGGTTACAAGTGTGGAAACGGTTAATCCTCCTACGATTGCAATACCCATTGGTTGCCATAGCTCACTTCCTTCTCCGATTCCCATTGCCATTGGAACCATACCAAGGATTGTTGTTGCAGAAGTCATCAATACAGGACGCAGTCTTGATTTTCCTCCTAAGATTACGGATTGGCTGATACCCATTCCTCTTTCTCGGTTAAGGTTTATGTAGTCTACAAGCACGATACCGTTCTTTACAACTATACCTACAAGCATTACTCCTCCGATTAAAGACATCAGGTTGAGTGTTTCGCCTGTTATGAATAATGAAAGTATCAATCCTACGAATGCAAACGGAACAGAGAACATTATAATGAATGGATAACGTAATGATTCAAATTGTGCTGCC
>JAGBSA010000277.1 GCA_017632095.1 Bacteroidales bacterium
CAACCTAAAGCCAATGTTTGAACGTCTCCTTCAGATTTTTCATAAGATGCAACCAATGAAAATCCTATGATTCTTACATCTTCTACTGTTCTGTTCTTGTCAAAAAACCAATCTTCTTTTATACGTAGCTTTTCAGCGCTTTCAAAGTTGGCTGGAACGAAAATTGTTGTATCTCTTGTGATTTCCATTCCGTCCATATCGTAATCAACTAAGGTTTCTGTTCTAGTTGTTCCGAATTTTTCTTTGTACTCTGTCCAATTGGTTATTGGCTGTGTAAACATATCATCTTCGTAGGCTTGTATTCTACCTTCTGTCAATGCTTCGTCCAATATTGTTGTAAGGTTCTTTCTTCCTTGATCTGGAACTAGTGGATAGTAGAATACTTGATTCAATTTTTCTTTGAAGTCAATCACTCTCCAAACTCTGTATGACCAAACAACGTCATCTTCTCTAACATAAGGGTACTCGAACGGTTTTTTACCGTCAGGATATGCATCAGAACTCTTTACATAGAATCCATCTAGGTTTTCTTCTGGTTCTTCCATCACTTGTGCTTTTGCATCAAAGGCTCCACACAATATCAATCCCAATACTAATAATCCGAACTTTTTCATATTGTCGTAGTATTTAATTTTGCTATCACTATTGTATTGTGAAAATCATCTGAGGGTTGCTAACGACTTTTTCTCCGTCAGGTCCTTTTGCTCTGATGTTTTCTATATACACTTTGTTTCCTCTTCTCAATTTGCTCAACTTAGCTTTCATTTCAGCATTGAATTGACTTCCTGTTGCCTGGATTGGTGCTTGAGCATCTCCTCCTGTATTGAAAGACATACTGAATGAAGTTACAGTGTATTTAACTGGGAAGTCGAATCCTTCCATAGATACTCTCAATCCTCCTTGTGTCAATAGAGATTCTTTTGGTATTCTTCCTCCAGTATAAGTTCCTACCATGGCTGTTGGTTTTGGAATTGCTTTACATCTGAATTCCATTGAACCCATGTTCATGTTCTTTCCGCTCATGTTAGCTGTTACACTTATGGTAGCCTTTCCTTGAGATTTAACTGTAGCTAAGTATTCTCCGTCTTTCACTTTTTTCAATACTATACCTGCTCCTGTTGCTGTTACATTTACATCTTTTGAGTTGGCTCCCGGTACAGAAACTGATATTGGATTATCAACTCCGATGTATAAAACGTTCATCTTTGTTGGAGCAATTGTTGCAGATGGTGCTGCTACAAAGTATTCCAAATCGAAATCGTAAGGCACTAAACCTGTTTCTTTCTTAACATACAATGTTCCGTTATACTTTTGATTACCCAATGCTCCTGCAGGGAATTTCAATTTCAACATACCAGAGTCTCCAACGTATTCTTGTCCTCTCACTTCTCCTGTCAATTCACTTCTAGAGTCATAAGCTGCAACAAATACTTCGGCTTCATATTGTCCTCCTTGTATTATGTATGTTGATTTAGGAACAACCTTGGCTACAACTGTATTGAACTTAAAGTCGTCTGCTGATACTGCTGAGTAAAGGTGGTTTACCAAATCGACTTCTGCGTTTTGTATCTCTGACTTAAACTTATTCAAAAGTACCATGTCTGCCAAAGCAATTGTGTGGAAGAAGTTATACATTTGCCAGTTTAATTCATCACCTGCTGCATTGTGAAATGGCCCTTTGAAATCAATCTGCATCTTTTTCAAAGTTTCTTTGAATGATCCTGTGGCATAATTCAACATATCTTTTTGGTAAGCATCTATCTTATTTCTAAGTTCTATCGCTTTACCTTTTGAACCATCTTCACTGCCTGCTAGGAAGAAGTTTGTTGGTGATGAATATTCGTCTTTCTTGACAACGGCATCAAAACCCTTTTCTTGCAAAAGTTTCTTAGCCTCAGCAACACCACCAGGAGTTCCTTCAACTGCTACAAACAATTCATATTTCATATTGTCGATATAATCGACTATTGCTTTTGTTTTTTCTCGTACTTGTTGAGCCTTAGCCCAATTTTCACCAACTTTGCCTGGGTCTTGCTTATAAGAGTTTTCAAAAATTGTATATGCACTCTCTGCTTTTCCTTTAAGCAAGTTGTTAGTAACTTCCATGCTGTCCCCTACGGTAACAAATGCCTGAAGAATCTCAGCTGACACGTTCAACGCCAACATCGCCGTGTAAACCAAGTACATCATTGAAATCATTCGCTGCCTCGGCGTTTCGGGACAATTCGTAGCACCCATAGTCTATCTGTTATTTTATTATATTCTTGTTAATCTTTTAATCACTAGGCTTTTGTTTGCATTGCTGCCAACATATTGCCGTAAATATCGTTCAATGCACCAACTTTCTTAGACAATGCATTAACTTGTTCTTTGTATTTCAATACATTTTCAGCTGTATCTGCAAAGTTAACAACCAAGTTATCGATTCTTTCTTGAACAACTTTAGTTGCTTCCAATTGAGATGAAGAGTTTTGTATTTGCATCTCATACAAAGCATTGATTGAAGATAAGCTTGAAGCCATTTTCTTTAATTCATCTAAGTATGAAGCATCGCCTGCTGACAATGTGTTTGCTGTTTCTTTATAGATGTTTGCCAATGTAGATACAGCAGATGTTGCTTCTTGTACAGATGACAAATATTCTCCAGATACCAACAAGTCTTTATTAAGATTGTCTGCTGTTTTCTTGTATGCTTCAGACAATTCTCCGGCAGCAACTGCAGCACTGCTCAAATTTTGGTTGAATCTTTCTGAAGAAACTGCTGCTCCTGCAACATCATTCAATTGAGATGTTGTATCAGCAAGGTTCTTCAAACCTTTACCTAAGCTTTCTATCAATTCAGGACCGATTTTTGCATCAGCCAACATTTTATCCAAATCTTGTGTTCCAGAATATGCGACACCTCCTACAACAGGTGCTCCTGCAACGCCTCCGGCCATGATTTGTTCTTGTTCTTTCTTCTTAGATTTCTTTTCTTTCTTTTCTTTTTCCTCTCCTGCGTGAATATCGTCCATTCCAGCTAATTCAGGGAATACCAAACTCCAATCGTAAGTTACGTGTAAAGGTTCAAAAGCTGACACGAAGAAAATAACGGCCTCGATACCCATACCTATAATCAACATTATAGTACCTCCTGGCCAGTGGTTGATCTTAAACAAAGCACCAACGATAACGACAGATGCTCCTATACCGTACAACTTAGCTGATACTTCTTTGTAAACTTTACTTCTTACAAAATTATCTACCCAACCCATAATCAATAGTTTTTTAAATTTGTTTTAATGCTTTTATTATTTCCTAATTTTAATTATTTCTATATACGTTTGAAGATGTCTTAGGATTATCTCCTCTAACTCTTCCTAAGTATGATTGAACACAACGGAAACCGATGTAACTCTTTCCTGAATCTTGATATTCGTAAGAACGAGTTGCAGTTTGTATAAAGAACTTTTGATCTTTCCATGAGCCACCTCTAACTGTTTTTCTTTTCATTTGAGGTGCGTCATCTTCTGTTGCATTATATACGTTTACTTGGTTCAAGTCGTGAGCGAAGTTATAAGCTGCTTCGTTGTAAGCATCTTCACACCATTCTGCCACGTTACCTGCCATATCGTACAATCCAAATCCGTTAGGAGCATAGTGAGCAACCAATATTGGAGTTACACCACCATCATCACCATAGTTTCCTCTCAAAGGTTTGTAGTTAGCAATGAAACATCCGTTTCCGTTTCTAACATATGGACCACCCCATGGATAAGGTGCACCATCAACACCACCTCTTGCTGCATATTCCCATTCAGCTTCGGTTGGCAAACGGAAATCTTCCATTCTAGCATATTCTTGCTTTGTCAAATAGTCGTTCATCATTATAGTTCTCCATACAGAGAATGCTTTTGCTTGCTTATAAGACACACCAACAACAGGATAGTTGTCATAACGTGGGTGACTGAAATAAGAACGTGTAGCTGCATCATTGTATGAATAAGCATAATCATGCATCCAACATAGTGTATCAGGATATACGTTGATTACTTCTTTTCTAAAGAATTTATCTCTATTTTTCAAAGAACCTGGTCTTGGAGCAAACGCAGAACCCCTATATTCTTCTTGAGCTTGTGAGCCATATTCTTTCTTGCTTGCTGCTCTCAAGTCAATCCAATAATATTCAAAGTTCAACTTACGAGCATCAATTTGCATATTTCCATAAAATCTTTCATCAACTGGAACGAATAATTCAGACAAAGCTTCTCTTTCGTCAGCGTTCTTCATACTCCAATCGATTTTTTCTTTCCTATTGATTAGTGGAGTTTCTAAGTCTTCACCCCATTGGTCTGCTTCTATCAAATATCTCTCTGGATCGTTTTCTCCCAACAGTCTATATGCAATAGAGTCTCTTACCCAATAAACAAATTGGCGATATTCGTTGTTTGTTATTTCGGTTTCGTCCATCCAAAATGATTGAACTTGCACTGTTTTAGGCTGATGTTCGTACAATTTATACAAATCTTCATCTGCTGCACCCATCAAGAAACTTCCTTGTGGCACATCAACCATTCCATATGGCTGCATATCCAAGAAATCTGGCCTATCTTGTACGCCAATCAACTCTCCCTTATCCGAACTACCGCAACTGAACATAAACAACGCGGTCGAAATCAACAAAAATATACGTCTCATAAGATCAAATTATTTTCTACAAAAATATGTTATCTATACTTATAATTACGAATTGACAAAAATAATGTTTCAAAATATCTACACTTACATTCGTCTTGTTCCTCTATAAATTGTATGTGGTTTAGGTGGATTTTCTATCTTGAAACAGAATCTTGCAAATAACTCAAGAGAACCTGCAGACTGAGTAGATATTCTTGAAGTTGGTATATCATAAGACAAACCTAACTTAAAGTCACCCAATGCAACTCCTCCCATACGAATAATCGCATCTTGCACTCTGTAAGTCATACCTCCCCAAATCTTATGTTCCCACTCTAAAATTGCAGATGCATCTAATTGATAAGCTGATTTAGATACAAAATCTGTTTTCAGCAATGCTGAAGGCAAAAATCGCAAAGACGGATATGAAGGTACTGTCCATTCATAACCTGCCAATATATAATAGAAACGTCTATTATCCCAATGCAGATTCTTACTCTTAGCCTCCATCAACTTTGAAGAAGATATACCTATGTATAATTGTCCTGGAATTTGATAATAAATTCCCGCACCTAAATCAAAAAGAAAGTCTTCTTGTGCTGAAGGATCCATAAGCAATGGGTCTTGAGTAGCACCGATTTGATCATTCTCTTGAAATTGATCGGCAGCAATCAACTTATCTCTATCAATAGATGAAGTAAATAATTGAGCTTCTACTCCTATTGCAAGATTACCTCTTGGGAACTGAATTCTAAATGCGTAATCAATTTTTGCGTGCAGATTATTCCAAAACCCAATCTTATCTGATATAACCGTCGCTCCAATACCTCCATGTAAAAATCGTACAGGCATATCAAACGAAAGATTCATTGTTTCTCCTCCAGATGCCCCTGTACTTTCACCCCGCGCATTAGTCAAATTCATTCCAAGCCACTGATTTCTGTAAAAACCAGTAAAACATATCGCCCCATTACTTCCTGCGTAACCAGGGTTATACGATAATCGATTGAACATATACTGAGAGAATTGAGGTTCTTGTTGAGCCAAAACTCTACCTCCCAAAACAACGGAAACCAGCAGAACTACAGCTAG
>JAGBSA010000278.1 GCA_017632095.1 Bacteroidales bacterium
AAACGGTGTCCGTATTCTGAAACCCAGCCTATTTGTCTTGCAGGATTTCCAACTACAAGAGCATAGCTTGGAATGTCTTTGGTAACAACACTTCCTGCACCAATCAAGGCAAATTCTCCGATATTGTGTCCGCAAACTATTGTTGCATTTGCCCCAATGGACGCTCCTTTGCCAAGAATGGTTGGACTGTATTCGTCTTTTCTTGCAACTGCAGAGCGAGGATTGATAACGTTTGTGAAGACACAACTTGGTCCAAGAAAGACATCATCTTTGCAAATCACACCTGTGTAAACAGAAACATTGTTTTGCACCTTGCAATTCTTGCCTAAAATCACTTGAGGAGAGATTACAACGTTTTGTCCGATGTTACAGCTCTCTCCAATCACGCATCCGCTCATTATATGTGAGAAATGCCAAATTTTAGTACCCTTTCCGATTTGGCAACCTTCGTCTATGACAGCCGAATCGTGTGCAAAAAAATCTTGTTCCATATTTTCAAACATTAATCGCTTGCAAAGGTACAATAAAAATGCCGAAATTGTTTAACTAAGATTTGATTTTAGATTGCTGAATTCAAGAATAATTTTCTTAAAACTTGATTTCAGACTTTTGAAAAGGGGTATTTGTTTGTGAAATTGCTGTTTTGGAGGGATTTTAGTCAGAATCTGACTAAACAAAATAAAAGACTTGCCCGAAATCACTTCGGACAAGTCTAAATCAAAAATCAAATATAAATACATAAAGTTTACTCTTCGTCTTTTGATTGCTCTTCGTAAGTCTTCAACAACTTACCTTGAACATCTGTTGGTACGGCTTCGTATTCTGCAAATTGCATTGAGAATACTGCTCTGCCAGATGTGATAGATGAAAGGGCTGTTGAGTAACGATAAGTCTCTGCTAAAGGAATCTTAGCCTTGATTATGGTGTTCATTCCCTCAGAGTCCATTCCCATAACTATCGCTCTACGAGATTGTAAGTCTGTCATGACACCACCCATCAGTTCAGAAGGAACGGTAATCTCCATATCGTAGATTGGTTCAAGGATTTTAGGACCTGCATTCTTGAATGCTTCTTTGAAAGCGTTACGTCCTGCTAACTTAAACGCCATTTCGTTGCTATCAACCGGGTGCATCTTACCATCAAATATGTTTACTACGATGTCTCTTGCGTAAGAACCGGTAAGCGGACCTTCTTCCATCTTTTCCATTATACCTTTCAAGATAGCAGGCATAAATCTTGCGTCGATAGCTCCTCCAACTATACAAGTGTTAAACACAAGTTTTCCGCCCCAAGGAAGATCTACTGTTTCAGTATTACGGATTGGATATTTCTTTTGTTGAGCCATTCCTTCGTAGTAAGGTTCTATCAACATAAATACTTCACCGAATTGACCAGCTCCACCAGATTGTTTTTTATGTCTGTAAGATGCCTCAGCACTCTTTGTGATTGTTTCTCTATAAGGAATTTTTGGAGCAAACAATTCAACAGGAATCTTATACACATTGTCCAAATACCATTTCAAAGTGTTAACATGGTATTCTCCCATTGCTCTTATAATAGTTTGTTTCAACTCTCTAGCGATTTCAACCTTCAAAGAACAATCGTTAGCTGCGTATTCGTTCAATATCATACCAAGTTTTTCGTCGTCGGCACTATCAACCGCTTTGATAGCTGTTGTATATATTGGTTCAGGGAAACGAATCTCGTTAAGCTTATCCCCAATGTTCTTGACAGATGTAAGAGTGTCGTTAGTATTTACGTCTTTCAATTTGATGGTTGAAATAATGTCTCCGGCAGCTGCTTTTTCTATCTTGATACGATTTTTACCTGAGTTTACAAATATTTGAGCTATTCTTTCCTTGCTTTCATTGGTTGAATTGATTACGTCCATGCCTTCAGCCAATTCCCCACTCATAACCTTCATGTAAACAATGTTTCCAACGTGTGTTTCATTTGCAGTCTTGAAAACAAACAATGTTGTAGGTGAAGCTTCGTCAAATGTAATCTTTTCACCGGAAACAAGCGTTTTTGCGTGCAATGCTTCTGTTGGAGAAGGAACATTGAATGTTATAAATTCCATTAAACGACCTACACCGACGTTTTCCTTTGCTGAAATGCACAAAACAGGGAATACATTACGAGCTGCCATTCCTAATCTCAAGCCTCGTCTGACTTCATCAATGGCTAAATCTCCGTTATCGAAGTATTTTTCCATCAAATCGTCAGAACCAGCCGCTGCATTCTCAACCAATGCCAAGCGTAGCTCTTCTGCTTTGTCTTTTTCCTCGTCTGGAATATCCAATATCTCAGGTTTGCCACCGCCAACTGGGTATTTATACATTTTTTGCATTATCAAATCGATAAAACAGTTGAATCCAGGACCTTGATTTACCGGATACTGAACGATAGTTATCTTTTCACCGAAAAATTCTTTCAATTCTCTGATTTGTTCGTCGAAGTTAGATTTTTCATGATCCAATTGGTTCATTGCAAACATCAAAGGAATAGCGAGTCTTGAAGTATGGCGGAAAGCGATTTCAGTTCCTACTTCAACGCCTATTTGAGAATTTATTACAACAACAGCAGTCTCTGCAACGTGTAGAGATGCTACCAATTCTCCTTGGTAATCTGAATAACCAGGAACGTCTATTATATTTATCTTTTTATTGTTACCAATATTGCTTCTTCCGTAGTTATTACCTTGTTTTATTATTTCATTTA
>JAGBSA010000279.1 GCA_017632095.1 Bacteroidales bacterium
CTCAAGCAGAGCCTTTGTTCAATGTGGTTCAGATGAAGCCCGAAGGGTTTTTTAATTCCGATATGTTGCAAAAGCATCGCAACGTAATAGTTATAGATTACAAAGCTGGAAATAGCAATAAGTTGAAAGCGACAACCGATTATAAGTCTTACCCTCAGGCTTACTTTGTTTTCGAAGTTGATAATAGAGATAGCTTGTTTGCACTGCTCGCAAGATATTCTGAAAAGATTAAAGCACAATTCTATGATAACGAACACAGACGTGTAGCTGCTGCTTTCAAACGCTTGGAAAACACAGATGTCACTCGTATGTTGAAAAAGAAATTCGGCTTCTGGCTAACTGTTTCTGAGGAGTTTTATGTGGCAACAGAGAAAGAAAACTTTGTTTGGCTAAGAAAAGAACCTAAGGATGCAAGTCTTGATATAATGATATACACAACGTCATTTGCAGGCGAGGGAATGTTCAAAGAGGAAAAGATTATCGAACTTCGAAATGCTATTGCCAAAGAAAACATCCCCGGTCCAACAAGAGGCTCTTACATGGGTACAGAAGAGAGAGTTCCTTGTGTAAGAAGAGAAGTGAAAATCGGGGAATATGATGCCATAGAAACAAGAGGCTTGTGGCGTTTGTTTGGAGACTGGATGGGAGGCCCTTTTGTGAATTATTGTTTTGAGGATAAGGCTAACCAAAGATTTGTTATGATAGACTGTTTCTTATATTCTCCACGCCACCCAAAAAGAGATCAATTGATGCAACTTGAATCGATTGTTTTCGATATCAAAAACAAATAATTTATTTCTTTGAAATATTCTTGTGAAATCAAGTGTAAATAAATCCTTTTTTATTTTGTTCAGAATGAAAAAAGTCTGTAAATTTGCAAATTGATTTTTACTTAAATTTGAAGTAATATTTTTTAATCATAAATACATAATTAAGATGACACCGACACACATTGAACACATCGGTATAGCCGTTGAAAATTTGGAAGAGGCTATAAAGTATTGGGAAAATGTTATGGGATTGAAATGCTATAACATTGAAGAAGTTGCAGATCAAAAAGTAAAGACTGCGTTTTTTAAGATTGGAGAAGTTAAAATAGAATTGCTTGAGGCAACAAGCCCGGATAGCACTATCGCTTCTTTCATCGAAAAGAAAGGTCAAGGAGTTCACCACATCGCTTTCGCTGTTGAAGATACTGATAAGGCTTTGGCAGATGCACAAGAAAAAGATGTGAAGTTGATTGACAAACAATCTAGAGGTGGTGCTGAAGGATTGAAGATCGGTTTCTTGCATCCGAAATCAACAATGGGCGTTTTGACAGAACTTTGCTGCAAATAATAATTACAAAATAATAAAACAAACGATAATGGCTTTTGAAGAAAAGATCAAGCAATTGCTTGATAAAAGAGAACAAGCAAAATTGGGCGGTGGAGTAAAAAGAATAGAAGCTCAACACGCTAAAGGTAAATTAACAGCTCGTGAAAGAATCGAAATACTTCTTGATGAAGGAAGTTTCGAAGAGTTTGACATGTTCGTAACTCACCGTTGCACTGACTTCGGAATGGGAGACAAGACTTTCCTTTCTGATGGTGTTGTAACAGGTTACGGTACAATCGATGGTAGATTGGTGTATGTATTCTCTCAAGACTTCACAGTATTCGGAGGTTCTTTGTCTGAATCATTCGCTGCTAAAATATGCAAAGTATTGGATCAAGCTATGAAAGTAGGCGCTCCTGTTATCGGATTGAACGATTCAGGTGGAGCTCGTATCCAAGAAGGTGTTAACTCATTGGCTGGTTATGCTGAAATTTTCCAACGTAACATCATGGCATCTGGAGTTATCCCTCAAATATCAGCAATCTTCGGACCATGTGCGGGAGGTTCTGTTTACTCTCCAGCATTGACTGACTTCATCATGATGAGTAAAGAAAACTCATACATGTATGTAACAGGTCCTAAAGTAGTTAAAACAGTTACAGGAGAAGATGTAACTGACGCTAAATTGGGTGGTGCAATGGTACACGCATCTAAGTCAGGTGTAACTCACTTTGTTGTTGATACAGAAAACGAAGGTTTGATGTTGATCAGAAAATTGTTGAGCTACATGCCTTCAAACAACTTGGAAGAAGCACCTTTGCAAGTTTGCAACGACCCAATCGACCGTTTGGAAGATTCATTGAACACAATAATCCCAGATAACCCTAACCAACCATACGACGTTAAGGATATTATTCACGCAATCGTTGACGAAGGCGAATTCCTAGAAGTTCACCGTCACTTTGCAGCTAACTTGGTTGTAGGTTTCGCAAGATTCAACGGAGTATCTGTAGGTATCGTTGCTAACCAACCTAACTATATGGCTGGTGTATTGGATATCAACTCTTCTAGAAAGGGAGCTAGATTTGTTCGTTTCTGTGATGCATTCAACATTCCTTTGGTAACATTGGTTGACGTACCAGGATTCCTTTGCGGAACAGGTCAAGAATACAACGGTATCATCACTAATGGTGCTAAGTTGTTGTTCGCTTACGGAGAAGCAACAGTTCCAAAAATCACTATCACATTGCGTAAATCTTATGGTGGAGCACACGACGTTATGAGCTCAAAACAATTGAGAGGAGACATCAACTACGCTTGGCCAAGTGCAGAAATCGCAGTTATGGGTGCTAGTGGAGCAGCAGCAATCCTTTATGGCTCAGAATTGAAGAACATAGAAAGTCCAGAAGAAAAAGCTAAGTTTGTAGCAGAAAAAGAAGCTGAATACACAGCTAAGTTTGCTACACCATACGAAGCTGCAAAATACGGACACATTGACGATGTTATCGAGTCTAGAAACACACGTTTCCGTGTTATCAGAGCGTTGCAAGCATTGGCAACTAAGAAGGATCAAAATCCAATGAAGAAACACTGTAATATACCTCTATAACAGAAAAATAAAATGAAGAGTAAGATAATTAGTTTGGTAACATTGGTGTTTGCCTTAAATCTTGCGTTTGTTTCTTACGCACAAGAAGAGGTTGCAGCAATCAATGCTACTACAGAGACTTCAAGTTATGACCCTTTGGTTCCTCAACAATTTGCCGTTGATTCAAAGACTCAAACAATGGTAGTTATCAATAACAACGAAAACACCATCGAGATACTTGAAAGAAATGGTAATCAATACGAGAGAGCAGAGACTATACTTGTTGATAAGTACGAAGGACGCCATGATTTGCATGCTATATACAGACCACAATCTGTAGCAGTTTATGAGAATCACATAGTTTATTTGGCATCTCACCGAGACAGCTCATACGTTAAAGTTTTAACTTTGGACGGAACAGAAAAAGAAACATTCAAATTCAGAGGAGCTGCTCAAGCATTCAGTTATGATGTTGCTACAAAATTGCTTTACATTGCCGGAAGCAATGCAGCAGGATACAACGTTTTTGTTGTTGACGCTACAAACGGCTTTGACAACATGAAAGTTGAAGGAAGCCCAGCATATCAATACGTAAAACCTAAAAAAGCTGAAGAATTGCAAAAGCACGACCCAACAGGAGGCGGATTAGCATTGATAGCAGTTTTAGTAGTATTCATAGTATTGATATTGATTACTGTTGTTTTGAACCTTGTATTTGGTAAACTAATGGTAGGATTCCAAAACAAGAAAGCCGCTAAGGCAGCTGCAGCAAAACAAGCAGAAGGCGAAAAATCAGCATCACCAGCTAAGAAAGCAAGTGACATAAGTGGTGAAGAATTTGCTGCTATTGCAGCTGCAATCCACCTTTACAACGACGAAATGCACGATGAAGAATCAGCAATTCTAACAATTAACAAAGTTGCAAAGGTTTACTCACCATGGAGTTCAAAGATGCATAACATGAATCCTTATAGAAGATAAGATAATAACAAGTAAAGTAATTAAGTAATGAAAAACTATAAATTCAAAATAAACGGAAACAATTACGTTGTCGATATTCAAAGCGTTGAAGGCAACGAAATCAAATTGGAATTAAACGGTTCTGCTTATACTGTTGAGGTTGACAGAGAAATAAAGCAAACCAAGACACCTAAATTAGTAAGACCAGTTGCTGTACCTTCAACAGACAACTCTGCACAAACAGCTAAGACAGCTGCACCTACAGGAAAGGACACAGCAGTTAAGTCTCCATTGCCAGGAACACTCATCGATATTCTTGTAAACGTAGGAGACAAAGTTAGCGTTGGTAAAAAGATGTTGATTCTTGAGGCTATGAAGATGGAGAACGGCATAGAATCTGACGTAGAAGGTGTAGTAAAAGAAATTAAAGTTCGTAAAGGCGACTCTATATTAGAAGGAGACGTATTATTAGTAATAGGAGAATAATTCTATGCAAGAAACAGGAATGAGCTTTTTTGAATTTGTTCAAGCTCAACTTATACAGTTTTTACAATATACAGCATTCGGGAATTGTGAGATAGGACACATCATCATGATTCTTATAGGCTGTCTATTCATTTACCTTGGTATCAAAAAGGA
>JAGBSA010000026.1 GCA_017632095.1 Bacteroidales bacterium
AGTCAATGGAAACGAATCTAAAATTAGAATTAGCAGAACGGTATATAGCAAATACCAATCGTAATATCTTTCTTACCGGCAAAGCAGGTACGGGAAAGACAACCTTTTTGAAGAATTTGACCAAGACACTTGGCAAACGATTCGTCGTACTCGCCCCCACAGGCATAGCAGCCTTGAATGCCGAAGGACAAACTATGCATTCGTTTCTACAACTCTCGTTTTCGCCATATTTTCCCGGCTGTAAGATGGAGCGAAAACGCATACGAAAAAGTAAACTCGATATAATACGCAGTTTAGATTTGATAATAATAGACGAAATCTCTATGGTAAGAGCAGATGTCTTAGATCAAATGGACTATGTGTTGAGAAAAATTCGCTATCGTCAATCCTTTCAACCCTTTGGAGGCGTTCAGCTTCTGTTGATAGGGGATTTAAGCCAACTACCACCGGTTATGCCCGAGGCGGAATGGCAAATGATTTCACCCTACTATGATACCCCATATTTCTTTTCCTCATACGCTTGGCAACAATCACAATTCCATACTATAGAACTTGATCATATCTATCGTCAAAGCGACAAAGAGTTTATCCAAATCCTAAACCAAGTAAGAGAAAACAAAATTGACGATATTACAATAAGGAAACTTAATGCTTGTCATAACGAAGAGGTTCTCTATCAGAAGAATGAAGGCAGCGTAATACTGTGTACACACAACCATAAGGCAAAAGCAATTAACGAAAAGCGACTTGGTGAGATAGATGAAAAGAGTTACTTCTATCATGCACAAATCAATGGTGACTTTGAGCAAAAAAGCTATCCCAATAGTGAGATTCTCGAGCTCAAAGAAGGGGCTCAGGTTATGTTTATCAAAAATGATTATAGCGATTCAAGACGCTACTTCAACGGAAGCATAGGAGAGGTTGTGGAATTGAGCGAAGATAAAATCCTTGTTTGTCTTCAAGATTGCAAAGACTTGATAGAAGTCGAACCATACGAATGGGAGAAAGTATGCTATGCGATAAACAAAACCACAAAAGAAATAACACAAAGAGTAACAGGCACATTCAAACAATATCCCTTGCGGTTAGCATGGGCAATCACCATTCATAAAAGTCAAGGTCTAACCTTCGACAAAGCAATCATAGATGCCGATCAATCTTTCACCCATGGACAATACTACGTTGCCCTAAGCCGCTGTCGAAGTTTGAAAGGAGTAAGTCTTACCAAAGCTTTCAACCCTACAAGTGTCATAACCGATAGACAAGTCAGCCATTTCTCCAACCGACAAGCCGACAATCAAGCCTCAGAGCATACTTACAAACTCGATCAGCAAGCTTACCTAATACAAATCCTTGAAGAAGTGTTTTCATTCAAATCCCTATCCGATCAACAAGGAGAATTGATGAAAAAATGTTTTGCAAAAATCAATCAAAGTTCGCTAAGAGAAGAAGTTTTACTTGTGGAGCAGGCTATCAAAAGCGAAATATTCCAAGTCAGTGAGCGATTCATCTTACAGCTACAAAGCATAATCGGCAACCAATCCTACCTTGAGGAACGTTGTTTGAAGGCTTGCGAATATTTCTTAAAGAATAAAAACCTTCTATTCACCTTCCTACATGCTCTTTCCAATATCTTGAATGAAGAAATGGGAGAAAAAGAAGAAGAAACCTTGATGCGATTTGGTAATGAGATTGAACTCAAATGCCGATTGCTAAATCACGTCAATAAAGGTTCGTTTGACATAGTC
>JAGBSA010000280.1 GCA_017632095.1 Bacteroidales bacterium
CGATGATGAGTATTCAATATTTTTTTCTACCTTTGCTGTATCTAACAAATAAAAACAAGTTCTCATGAAAACAAATTACATAAAAAGCATTTCGATTGCTTTGTTTCTTCTGATTGTTTGCAAATGCGGTTTCTCACAAAATATGTTTCAGATTGGTGATTTCACATATTCTCTTTATTGGACGGCGAATGCCTCAAATCCTTCCACATATGACACGAGTGTATTTGTATATAGCTACAACAATAATACAGCAACATCTGTCGAGATTCCCTCTACGGTAACTCACAATAATAGAACGTATGACGTAACCTGGATAGGAGAAAATTGTTTTCAAGGAAAATCCCAACTTCAACAAGTTACGATTCCCAATTCCATTAAACAAATAGGCTATTTTGCCTTTGAAGCATCCGGAATTCAAAGCATAAACATTCCAAATAGTGTTCAATATATTGATTTCTTTGCATTCGCAGATTGTCATCAACTTCAGACTGTCTATATCGGAGAAAATGTTTCGAGTATTGAGAATGGGACGTTTTGGGGTTGCAATTCATTGACCTCTGTTGTGTTTGCACCTAACTCAAATTTACAACATATTGATAACCAAACCTTTTTCAATTGTGTAAATCTTACAAACATAGTTCTGCCTGCTGAATTGAAAACAATAGGTTACAAAGCTTTTAACGAATGTCTTGCTTTGAGCGAAATAATCATTCCTCCGAAAGTAACAGGTATTGATGATAGTGCTTTCTTTAATTGTCCTGCTTTGACAAAACTTACATTGTCGGATTCCTTGCAAACAATCGGGACGGGGGCTTTTAATAAGACCAACATAGATACTCTTACCATTCCGAGCAATGTTTCATCTATCGGCAAGAGTGCTTTCATCAATTGTTCGAATCTTAGAATGCTTAATTACAATGCAAAAGAAATAGAATTTTTTCCTGCACGTCCGAACCACGTTTTCCCATCTGGCCAATACATAAAGATAAATATAGGAGAAGGTGTCGAAGTTATTCCGGACTATTTCTTTGAACAAAATGAGCATCTGGACTCTTTGATTTTGCCAAGTTCGCTTATATCTGTCGGAAACAATGCTTTCATACGTTGCGAAGAACTTAAATTTTTGCAGTTAAATGAAAGGCTTGTGTTAATACAAGATATGTCGTTCAAAGGTTGCAGAAACCTTGACACAATCATACTTCCGAACAGCTTGATAAAAATTGGATTATCCGCTTTTGAGGATTGCGACAATATTGTTCAAGTATCAATGTCCGATCATTTGGAATTAATTAACGACAATGCTTTTGCCAATTGCGTGAATATTGAATCGATACAATTTCCTTCAACACTTACGCACATCGGAAACAACGCTTTCTTGAATTGTCCTTTGTCTGGGTCTGTTGAAATACCGGAAGGCGTAGAGCGTATCGGAAAGAATGCTTTCAAAGGTTGCACTAACATAAACACGATAAAAATTGGCGACGGTACGAAAGTAATCGGTGAAGGTGCTGTCGAGAATTGTTATGCTTTGAGAAAGGTTTTTGTCGGCAGTGCTTTGGAAGAAGTCGGCAATCGTGCATTTGCCGGAAATGACAGTCTGGCTCTGTTTTTCTGTATGACGTTTAACCCGCCTGCCATCGGAACAAGCAATGTTTTTCCTTCACCTAACAGTTGTAATTTAATCGTTCCTTGCGATGCAAAGGAGAGTTATTCGGCGAGTATGTGGAATTGGTATTTTTATCCTCGAATAGATGAGATGAATTATTTAATTGAGGTTTCGGCAAACGATGAATCATTCGGTCGGGTTGAAGTGTTAAACGATTGTTCTTCAAATTCAGCAATTTTGAGTGCGATTCCGAATGATGGATATTTGTTTGAAAGATGGGAAGATGGTATTACGGATAATCCTCGTCAGGTTGAATTGACCAAAGATACTGTTTTTGTGGCTATTTTCTCGACTGTGGGAATTGATGTGGTGGAAACGAACGAATCAATTGCCGTTTATCCGAATCCTAACAAAGGTTTGTTCTCAATCAATCTGCCTCAGACATCACGCGATTATCAATTGCTCATAACCGATATGCAAGGGAAAGTGATAAAGACAATTTTCATCAATAAGGGAGAAAGTTACATCGAAGTGGATTTAAGAGACTGCGATAGTGGTATTTATTTACTAAAATCCGATGCTTTCAACACAAAAATAATCGTAGAATAGATTCTCGCAAAGCTTTATTCCGCCAATCCTCGCAATCCGTCAAGCAATTCATAATGTGGTTTTGTGTCAATAAAGTTCTTTGTATTTTTCATCTGTATTAAAGTTTCAAAAAAATTGAAATCAAAATTAAAATCCGTATTTCTTTCTATTCGTCTTTATGAATAGCAATACTAACAAAAGCGATGCACATTCTGCAAAAATTATCGCCGACCATATACCATCGATTCCAAACAATAAAGGTATAAATATAACTGCCGATGTTTCAAATATAAGTGTTCGCGAAAAAGATATGCAAGCCGATATAATGCCATTGTTTAAGGCGGTAAAGAATGCTGAGGCACAGATATTCATTCCGGCTAAAAGGAAAGATAAAGAGTAGATTCGAAATCCTTTAAGCGTAAGTGAATATAGTCCTTGGTCGTATCCGACAAATATTTTCGACAAAGGCGATGATAATACATAGGCTAAGAGTGTTAAAAAGAGACTAAGAGCAATTATAATGACTATACTCTTGTTGTAAACATTGCTTAATTCAGTCTTATTCTCCGCTCCATAGTTAAAACTCACAATTGGTGCACTTCCTATCGAATATCCAAGAAATAAAGAGATAAATATGTAGCTCACATACATAATTACGCCAAATGCAGCTACACCATCTTCTCCTATATATTTAATTAGCTGAAAGTTATACAACATTACAACTAAGGACATGGAGATATTGGTTACCAATTCCGAAGAACCATTTAGACATGTTTTCGATAAAGCCTTTGAATCGAAATTCCACTTTGTCAAATGCAAAAGGCTCTTATTGGGAAATGCAAAATAAAGCAATGGATACAAACCTCCAACACATTGACTTACGGTTGTAGCAAAGGCGGCTCCGATTAAGCCCCAATCAAAAACCACTATGAACAAATAATCTAAGACTATATTTGTAGCACCTGCTGTAAGCGTTACAATCATTCCTATTTTAGGTCTCTCGGCTGCAACAAAGAAAGCTTGGAATGCACTTTGCAAAAGATATGCCGGCAAGACGGGCAATAACCAAAGGGCATAAAGACGACAGTCCTTTATCATTTCCCCCTCCGCCCCCAAGAATAGTATAATTTCATCAATGAAAGCAATTCCA
>JAGBSA010000281.1 GCA_017632095.1 Bacteroidales bacterium
CGTATCTCACTGCAAATTAGATCTTCAACATCTGAACGGAAGGATACTTTGTCGATGAGTTTGTTTTTCAAAGCATCATTTGGCAGACATGTTTCGAGATTTGAAACTTGCTGTTCAAACATTGCTTTATCCAATTTCCTGTCTCGCACCATTTTATCAGAAACATAATCCCATATTGCTGCAAGATAGGCTTTTATCTGCTCACGATTCTCTTCTGACATCTTGTTGCTGATGTATGTTTCGCCGGCACTCTTATATGAATTGTTCTTTGGACGTATCAATTCTACGTCTATATCAAACTTATTCAACAAATCCTTGTAGTACATCACCTCTGCACCAAGTCCTGTCAAGGTTAGCATTCCGTTAGGGTTCATTATAATTTCGTCTGCCGCCGTTGCAAGATAGTAGGCGCTTTGTGTGAGCATATCACTATAAGCATAGACTTTCTTGCCTGAGGTTTTGAAGTCTTCTATGCTTTGACGCATTTCCTCAATCGTTGCCCAGCCATTAGCCTGCAAAAGAGATAAATCCAGCATTATTGCTTTTATGTTGTCGTCTCCTTTTGCTCTTTTCATAACTTGAAGAAATTCGGTCAGCCCTATGGAGGAACCGACTTCTCCATTGACAATATCGCCAAACATAGATAAGTCATTTACCTCTCTATCGTAGATTGGCTTGTCTAATTTTAGTAATAATACGGAGTTGTTTTTGACTTCTACTACGGGTTCTTCGGAAGGTATCAACGAACCTATGATTCCGAAAAATATAAACAAAAGAAGAAATCCTGCAATCAATACTCCAAGACACGAAGCAAAGATTTGTTTGAAAAATTGTTTCATTGGTTTTTCTTTTTTCAATTAAAAAATAAAGGAGGGAAAGAACGAATCGTATCGATACTTTACCTCCTTTTTATGATTTATTGTTTAGAAAAATCTAATCTTAGAATAAGCTGTCTATTAACGAGTCTTCAGCAATGTTAGGCATTGTTACCTTTAACTTAGGTTCAACTTCCATTGCGCGTTTTATCGCAAACATAGCTCCTTCGTTTCTTGCCCAAGAACGTCTGCTGATTCCGTTGTTTACATCCCAGAACAACATACTTCTCAAACGTCTGTCTGCATCGTCGCTTCCGTCTATAACCATTCCGAAACCGCCGTTGATAACTTCACCCCAGCCAACGCCGCCGCCGTTGTGAATAGATACCCATGTAGCTCCTCGGAAGCTATCTCCTATACAGTTGTGTACTGCCATATCTGCTGTAAACGAACTTCCGTCATAAATGTTTGATGTTTCTCTAAACGGAGAATCGGTTCCTGAAACGTCGTGATGGTCTCTTCCTAACACGATTGGTGCTGATATTCTGCCTTCTTTGATTGCTTGATTGAAAGCTGCAGCAATCTTTGTTCTTCCTTCTGCATCTGCATACAAGATACGAGCTTGAGAACCTACGACAAGCTGATTTTCTTTCGCACCTTTAATCCATGTAATGTTGTCATGCATTTGTTGTTGTATCTCTTCAGGAGAGTTATTTGCGATTTCCTCCAACACTTCCATTGCAATACGGTCTGAAGTGTCCAAATCCTCAGCCTTACCTGAAGTACAAACCCAACGGAATGGTCCAAAGCCATAGTCAAAGCACATAGGGCCCATTATATCCTGCACATAAGAAGGGTAACGGAAAGTTCCGTCGGCTTTCATTATGTCTGCGCCGGCACGAGACGACTCTAACAAGAACGCATTTCCGTAATCGAAGAAGTACATTCCTCTTTCAGACAATTTATTCACCGCTGCAACATGACGTCTCAAAGATTCCTGAACTTTTTCTTTGAATTGCTCAGGGTCTTCTGCCATCATCTTTTGAGATTCCTCGAATGTCAATCCCACAGGGTAGTATCCGCCAGCCCAAGGGTTGTGAAGAGAAGTTTGATCCGAACCTAAATCAACTTGAATGTTGTGTTCAACCATGTATTCCCACAAATCGACAACGTTTCCTTGGTAAGCGAAAGAAACAACTTCTTTATTCTCTCTTGCTTTTTGAACTCTTGCCATCAACAAATCAAGATCTGAGTAAACCTCATCAACCCAGCCTTGAGAGTGTCTTTTATCTGTTGCTGCAGGGTTAATTTCCGCTGTAATAGAAACAACTCCTGCAATATTACCTGCCTTAGGCTGAGCTCCACTCATTCCGCCCAATCCGGCAGTTACAAACAAGCGTCCGCCCAAATCTGAATTCTTGCTAAGTTTTCTTCCAGCGTTCAACACAGTTATTGTAGTTCCGTGAACGATTCCTTGAGGTCCGATGTACATGTAGCTTCCTGCTGTCATCTGTCCGTATTGGCTTACACCCAAAGCATTAAAGCGTTCCCAATCATCAGGTTTTGAGTAATTAGGAATAACCATACCGTTAGTAACTACAACTCTTGGAGCATCCTTATGAGAAGGGAACAATCCCATTGGGTGACCTGAATACATAACAAGCGTTTGCTCGTCAGTCATTTCAGAAAGGTACTTCATAGCAAGGCGATATTGTGCCCAGTTTTGAAATACTGCTCCGTTACCACCATAAGTTATCAATTCGTGAGGGTGTTGTGCTACGGCAGGGTCAAGATTGTTTTGAATCATAAGCATGATTGCAGCAGCTTGTTCACACTTTGCAGGATACTCTTCTATTGGTCGAGCATACATTTCGTAAGTAGGACGGTAACGATACATATAAATACGTCCGTACTTCTCCAATTCCTCTGCAAATTCTTTTGCTAAAACAGCGTGGAACTTTGGATCAAAATATCTCAAAGCATTTTTCAATGCAAGTTTCTTTTGATCTGTTGTAAGTATTTCTTTGCGTTTAGGAGCGTGACTCACGCTTAAATCGTATTCTTGCACTTCTGGCAAATAATCAGGAATACCTTCAATAATTGCTTGCTTAAAATCCATCTCTTATATCTTAATATTATTAAACTTCAAATTGAATTGGCAAAATTACGGAATTTATTCGAAAAACTAAATCTTTTTCTCAAACAAATCACTCTTTGAACCCATTGAACCAAAATCAATTCATACATACTTGATTCAACTTTTTGGATATGAAATTCCTTCTATCTGTTATTTTCTTGTATTCATAGAGCAAAATAGAACTTTCTTGCGGGTCCTTTATCTCTTTCAATTGTTCTTTTATATCTCTAATTGTAGCATTTATCTTTTGTAATTTGAACCTTAAAAGAGTCTCTATGACATATTTATCAAAAACCTCATCATCTTCCAACGAAGCAACAGGGATATTTTTCTCTATCCACAAAGGACTCAACTCCCTATCCCCCACAAGAATCTCAGCAGTCAGATTTTTTATCTCTGTATCTTCATTTGCAATAAAATCATTCATATAAGGCAATTCTTCCCTATCGCAAATGCTTTCTTTGAACAACTTAAATATCTTAGCAAATACCTTATCGTTAAACTTTATTCCATCGTTCACAATGTCACATACAATAAACAAAGATACGAGAACCTCTTGATATTCCAAGCTTCCACTCTCATCATATACCTCTTGACGAGTATATCTCTCACCATGAGCCAACAAAAGCTTTATTACACCCTTCTCCTGTTCATAATCTGAATTATTATCCCCTTGAATTATTTGCTTTTGTGTAGGAATCGGCACATCAATTATAGACTTCTCTACAACAATATCAGACTTTGCCGTCTCCTGCTTTGCTTTGTTAAGAGCATTTTGATGCAATTGTTTTTTCAAAGCATTGCTCAAAGTAGCCTCATCAAATTCCAATATACTGCTACACTGTTGCAAATATGTACTTCTTTCCAACAAATCAGGCACAAGAGAAATCGTGTAAACAATATCTTGAAGCATCTGAGCCTTCTTAACAGGGTCATCAGCAGCTTGTTGTTTTAGAAAATTAGTCTTATAGATTATAAAATTCTGAGACTGTTCCACAAGGAATGCTTTAAACTCATCGGACGTTCTTTTGCGAGCAAACGAATCCGGATCTTCACCATCGGGGAACAAAACCGTTCTTACGTTCAGCCCTTGTTCCAAAAACAAATTCACAGCCTTGAATGTGGCCTTTATTCCGGCACTGTCGCCATCATAAAGCACCGTTACGTTGCGTGTATATCTCTTTATAAGATTTATTTGCTGCGTAGTGAGAGCTGTACCCGAAGTTGCGACAACGTTAAACACCCCACTCTGATGCAACATTACCGCATCCATATTCCCTTCCACCAAATAGCACAAATCTTCCTTGATTATCCTATCTTTAGCCAAGTGAAGACCAAAGAGAACATTGCTTTTGGAGTAGATAATGCTTTCCGGAGAGTTTACATACTTCGCCTTGCTTTTGTCAGAGGAAAGAATGCGAGCCGAAAAGCCCAACACCCTGCCACCAATATTGAAAATAGGGAAAGTAACCCTTGCTCTGAATCGGTCATAAATCGAACCGGTGTTTTCATTCCTTATTGCCACACCTGCTTTTACCAATTCCTCCTCTGTATATCCCTCTTTCTTTGCAGCATTACAGAAATCGTCCCACGAATCTTTGCAATAACCCAAACCCCACTTTCGAATTGTTTCCCTGCTCAGGCATCTCTCTTCAAAATAAGAAAGACCTATGCTCTTGCCTTCCTCGTCATTGAACAGCAAATCTTGAAAATACTTTTGTGCAAACTCATTTACATGAAACAATCTGTCCTTTTCGCTTTGAGCTTGTTTCTCTTCGGCAGTAACCTCTGTTTCTTCTATATGAATATGATAACGTTCTGCCAACCAGCGAAGAGCTTCGGGATAGGTATAATGCTGATGCTTCATAAGGAAAGCAACACTGTCACCTCCTTCTCCGCAACCGAAACATTTGAAAATGCCTCTTGCCGGATTTACATTAAACGAAGGAGTCTTCTCATCGTGGAAAGGACATAAGCCAATGAAGTTCGAGCCTCTCTTTTTCAAAGGAACGAACACCCCTACAACGTCTTCGATGCGTGCAGCGTCCAAAATCTTGCTTATATCTTCGCTTTTAATCATTCCGACAAGGATATATTTTGCAAATATATAGAAAAAAAACGACAGAACAAAGAATGAGAAAACGCAAACGCCGTTTTAATTTTCTGGATTCAAGTTTGGAGGGGGCTGAATCTTGATTCTGTTGTGGCAAGAAAAAGAAAAGGCGTCGCCTAAGAAGACAACGCCTTTCGGTTTTCTTTTATCGTTTAATTAAGATTATCTGTTGATAGATATTTTCTTTGAAGTGATTCCGTCGTTTGAGATAATCTTAACGAAGTATGCTCCGTTTGTCAAAGCAGATGTGTTTATTTCCAAAACGTTCTTTCCGTTTGCCAAATTAACATCGCCAAGCTTTATCACTTCTCTGCCTAACATATCAACCACTGCAATGTTTGCTGTTGTAGATTGAAGCATTGAGATTTCCAAATTTACGATGTCTTTTGCAGGGTTTGGATAAGCCAATGTCTGAAGAATAACTCCTTCTGCGTCTTCCAAACCTACCAATGACAATATCTTGAAATCAAGTGCCTTATAATCAGTATAAGATGATGCTGTTCCGTTTATCAATGATTTACCTGTTCCATCGACTACTTTATATGTAGAACCACCATCGCCATATTGGTCAAAGATTTCGAAAACATAGCAACCTACCTCAGGAATAGTTACCTCTACTGTGTCTTTCTTTATAGTTTGTCCGCTATATTGTTTTTCTTCCAAAACGTTTCCTGCAAGATCTGATAGTTTCCAGCTACATTCGTAAGCGTATTTGTCTGTCTTGATTATAACTTTTACCTTTTCTCCATTACCTTCCTTAGATGCAGCTTTCTTTATTGTTGTTGATTGTGCAACATCTGATATTGCTGTTCCGTTTATGCTTAACAATTGTGCAGTAATTGCTGTGTTTTGACCAAGAGTAACAGGCACACTTGGAAGTTCAATATTTAATTCTCCTTCTGTTGCTATTGAACCTGTCCAATCGTATGTTAGATCTCCGGATACAGCTGAACTGTAAGCGATTTGCATACTTGTTATTGTAGTTGCTCCATTGTTGTAAACCTTCAAAGAAGGTATAGCCTGGTCATTACAACCTGTCACAGCCTTTGCTGAAACTGAAAGTCCCATTGCTGAAAGCTCTGGATAGTTTGAAACGGTTGGTCTGAATTCTGTACCGGTATAGATTTCTTGATTGTCTCTTGCGATGAACACAACAAGCTTCAAGTTACCTAATTTTACCAATTCGTTGCTGATGCTTCCTGGAATTGTGTAAGTGTATGTACGTTGTACTAATGTACCTGCTGTAATCACTGTATCACCTTCAGCTGCTGTTATTGCATCTCCCCATTGTCCTGTAATCATATCACGCAACATATTCATATGAATGTATTGTCCATCTGCTGTAACTTGAGAAGGGTTTGCAGATGCACCTGATTGAGGTCCTATGATGCTGTCTTGCAACAATACAACGTTCAATTTGTTTGATGCAGTTGCAGCATCGCCTGTGTAATATGCCTCAACGTTTATTGTCATCACTCTTGTTGTTGCATCTATTGTTGCTTGTGCTGCAACGTTTACAAATGATGGTTGTGCCAAAATTTGATTTCCGAATGAAACAAAATGTCCTCTTCCTAAAGACATCGAAGTAACTGTTTGTCCAGCGTAATCGTCATAATAAGTAAAATATTCTCTGTTTACAGTACCTGCAGGATAGGAATTGACTCCTGCTTGATTAGCCAAAGCATTTCCCCATTGAGTGGTATAGGTATTTGCAGAGAAACCTCCTTGGTGTATATTGATACCAAAGACACGTCCAGGGTTCGCTTGCTCATATTCTTTCACTATTCTGTGTCCGTCAGGGCAATATCCACAGTTGATACCTGTGTATTCCTCCAAAATAACATTTCTATTTGCCGGCTCGGTTGAAACAAATTGCGGCGTTTGAGCTGCTACAGAAAATCCTGCAAGCAAGCTAAAAATTGATACTACTAACTTTCTCATAAAGCTTATTTGTTAATTAAACATCTATTATCAAGGGACAAAGATATATCTTTTTTTTTGAAAAACAATACTTCAAAGCTTGCATTTCGCAATATTTTGATTGATTTTCACAAATTCAAGTTTTAATTTTCTGAAACTTGATTTCATTTCGCTCGTTCTTGATTTCATTTTGTTCTTTTCTTAAGCTAATTTTGTATCTTTGCATTTGGAATAATATGTAATTAAGACACAGATATGCAAAATATAAATCAAGGAGAGTTACTTAGGAGAATAAACAGCCCTGAGGACATAAAGGGTTTTTCTATCGAAGAACTGACGCAACTGTGTAATGAATTAAGGGAATATATCATCGGTGTACTGTCAGAAAATCCCGGACACTTGGCCTCAAGTCTCGGTACGGTGGAACTAACCGTCGCTTTACATTATATATATGATGTTCCAATGGATTCTCTTGTGTGGGACGTCGGACATCAAGCCTATTCACACAAAGTATTGACCGGAAGAAGAGATGCATTTGAGAACATAAGGAAGTTTAACGGCCTTAGCGGATTTCCACGCATGAAAGAAAGCGAGTATGACTCCTTTGGAACGGGGCATTCCTCCACTTCGATTTCGGCTGCTTTGGCTATGGCGATTGCAGATAAGATTAACGGCAAGAAGAATCATCACATTGCTGTTATAGGTGACGGTTCTATGACCGGGGGTATGGCTTTCGAGGCTCTGAATCACGCAGGCAGTACCGACGCAGACCTTTTGGTTGTGTTGAACGACAATGGTATTTCCATAGATAAGCAAGTCGGGGCTTTGAGTCAATATCTTACAAAAATAACTACTTCTGCCACTTACAACAGACTAAAGAACAAGATTTGGAATCTTATGGGTGGCAACTCGGGGGCTTACTCCAAACGAACAACTCTTTTTAAGAAGATTGCCTTTGCAACAAAGAGTTTGTTTTCAGGCAAGAGTAATTTCTTTGAAGCTTTGAATATAAGATATTTCGGACCGATTGACGGCAATGATATAAAGAGTCTGGTCGATACTCTTTCGGATTTGAAAAAGATAAAGGGACCTAAACTTCTTCATATCATAACCAAGAAAGGCAAAGGTTTGAATGCTGCCGAGAATAATCCGACTAAATATCATGCTCCGGGAGTTTTCGATCCACAAACGGGAGAAACTCCAAAGAAAGATAAGAGTGAGAATGCTATATTGAAGTTTCAAGATGTCTTTGGCGAGACTTTGGTCGAGCTCGCGAAGAAATACGATAATATTGTGGGAATTACGCCTGCTATGTTGAGCGGTTGTTCGATGACAAAGCTACAAGAGGTGTTCCCAAATAGGACTTTCGATGTGGGAATAGCCGAACAACATGCCGTTTGCTTTGCTGCAGGAATGGCTGTTCGCAATACGATTCCGTTTTGTAACGTTTATTCTTCCTTTATGCAAAGAGCCTACGATCAGATTGTTCATGACATTGCTTTGCAACAGCTTCCTGTCATCTTGTGTCTTGATCGTAGCGGATTGGTTGGGGAAGATGGAGCTACACATCACGGAGCTTTCGATTTGGCTTACCTAAGGTGTGTTCCGAATCTTACTATCGCTGCTCCGGCTGATGAACATGATTTAAGGAATCTTATGTACACCGCCGTTATTCAAAAAAGCCGTTCGTAATTCGTTACCCGAGAGGCAATGGTTACCTAAACGATTGGAGAAATCCAATGACTGAGATTGCTATAGGAAAAGGCGTGAGAGTGAAATCAGGTAAGGATATTGCAATTCTTTCTCTCGGTACAATGATTCACAATGCCAAGAAAGCAATTGAACGTTTGAGCGAAAGGGGGCTTGATGTTGCTTTGTATGATTTCAAGTTTCTAAAACCTTTGGATAAGGATTTGGCAAATGAGGCTTTGAGTAATTATAAGTATATCTTGACTGTGGAAGACGGTTGCAAAGATGGCGGATTTGGTTCTGCAATTGCAGAATATGCGTGCGAGAATGGATTTTCCAATTCCTTAAAACGAATCGGTATTCCTGACAATTTCGTAGAACATGGCTCTGTTTCACAGTTGCAAAAGCTTTGCGGAATGGACGCAGAGAGCATTGCGGAAGAAGCAATCAAAATGATAGAAAAATAAAACTTGATTTTAGAAAATTAAAATTTGAATTCAGAAAATCGATTCTTCGTTTTAATTTTCTAAAACAAAGAATTAAAAAAGGGAAAACAAACTTTCGATTTGTCTTCCCTTTTTTCTGTTTGTGGACCTGCAGAGATTCGAACTCTGGTCCAAACAAGTAACAACTTGGCTTTCTACATGCTTATTTTGCCATCTATTTTCGAGAACAGCCTAAGAGGCAAACGTCCCGCCTGTTCCTTATCTTCCTAAAATTTCGCTTGAAGTCGAAAGAATGCTTCAAACTATCCCCGTTTTGCTGCACCTCTTAATCCTCAACCACGGAGAAAAGGTTTCGGAGAGATGTCCCGCTCGCTGCACTTTGCAGCGATTAGCTTCAATCTACTGTGCTTCGATTAAGCGGCAAGAGCGTAGTTATTTTCGCCAATTATCGTTTTGTAACCCTGTTCAAGGCTTGTGTTACCTTAGCCTGCATGCTTACCAAACCATTATCCTTGCTGTCAAAACCAAATCCAGGCCCTATTTTTTTCAGTTTGCAAAGATACAAAAATCAAGTGATTAGACAAAACTTTTATTAAAAAAAACATTTTTTTCATATTTTTCTTTGGTAGTTTCAAAAAAGGTTGTATCTTTGCAAACGCAAACGAGAGGATGCAGGTTATTTGGTCCGGTAGTTCAGTTGGTTAGAATACATGCCTGTCACGCATGGGGTCGCGAGTTCGAGTCTCGTCCGGACCGCTGAAAAAAAGAAAAGGTTTCAACGAATGTTGGAACCTTTTTTTGTTTTCCCTCGATTCGGGAGTACCGAACCAAGGGATTATTTTGCTTTTATTATTTTTCCAATTCTTTGAGTTTCTTTTCCAAAGCGTCTATCTTCGCTTGCATTTTGTCTAAC
>JAGBSA010000282.1 GCA_017632095.1 Bacteroidales bacterium
TAATTGGTGAAGATAGTGTGGCTAAAGATATGAATGATTTGCCAGAATGTTTGAAGCCAATTGTTAAAGGTGGTGGCTCACTAACAGCTTTGCCTATCATTGAAACACAAGCAGGAGACGTTTCTGCCTACATTCCTACAAATGTAATTTCGATTACCGATGGTCAAATTTTCTTGGAAACTAACTTATTCAATGCAGGTATAAGACCGGCTATTAATGTTGGTATTTCGGTTTCAAGAGTTGGAGGAAAGGCTCAAATAAAATCGATGAAGAAAGTTTCAGGTACATTGAAGCTAGACCAAGCTCAGTATCGTGAATTGGAGGCTTTCTCTAAATTTGGTTCAGATTTGGATGCTGCAACCAAGTTTGTGTTGGAAAAAGGTAAGAGAAACGTTGAAATACTTAAGCAACCACAATATTCACCAATGAAGGTGGAACATCAAGTTGCGATAATTGCTTGCGGAACTAAAGGTTGGTTGCAAGATATTCCTGTTAATAAGGTCAGAAACTTTGAAGAAGCATACATATTCCATTTAGAGACAAACGAGAGAACTTTGTTAGATGAAATCAAGGCAGGAAAGATAGATGATGAAGTTTTGGCTAAATTGGAGTCTGTTGCAAAAGACCTAAGCAGAAAATATAAAGAATAGAGTTATGGCAAATTTGAAAGAGATAAGGACAAGAATTGCTTCTGTAAGTTCTACACAACAGATAACGAGTGCCATGAAGATGGTTTCGGCATCAAAGTTGCGTAAATCACAAAATGCAATCATGAAGCTACGTCCTTACTCATCAAAGATGACGGAAATAATACATAATCTATGTAGCAGTGGCATTGAAGATATGCCACTTGCTGCACAGAGGCAAGTAGAGAATGTTTTGTTGATTGTTTTAACCTCTAACAAAGGTCTTTGTTCAAGTTTTAACGCCAACATAATAAAGGCGGCAATGCAAAGAGTTGAGTTCTGGCAACAACAAGGCAAGTATACCAAAATAGACTTGATGAGTTATGGTAAAAGAGGCTCGGATTTCTTCAAAAAACAAACGAGTTTCGATTACATAGGTGGAAATGATGATGTTTGGGATAACCTTACTTTTGATAGAATATCTGAGATAGCAGACTTTCTTTTGCAGTCCTTTAATGATGGAAGATATGACAGAATAGAGATTATCTACAATCAATTCAAGAATGCAGGTTCTCAAATCTTGCAATGTGAGAAGTATCTTCCAATAGAAATGGAAACTTCCGAAATGTCGGACCACGACAAAAAAAATGACTACATATACGAACCAAATAAGGAAGAGATAATATCAAACATCATACCGCAGTCCTTAAAAATGCAGTTGTTTAAGTGCTTTTTAGATTCATTTGCTTCAGAACATGGAGCAAGAATGACCTCAATGCACAAAGCAACTGACAATGCTAACAGTTTGTTGAAAGATTTGAAACTTACTTACAACAAAGCTCGACAAGCTGCAATTACAAATGAAATCATTGAAATCTGCAGTGGTGCTGAGGCATTAAACGGATAATAGATGCGATACAGAGTAGATTTTTTGGTAATAGGTTCAGGCATTGCCGGATTGAGTTATGCACTAAAGGTAGCTCCATACGGCAAAGTCTGCATTTTGACAAAGGCAAATGCTTCCGAAAGTTCGACAAAATATGCTCAAGGAGGAATTGCCGCAGTTATGTATTCCCCCGATTCTTACGATAAGCACATAAAAGACACCTTAATCGCAGGCGCCGGATTGTGTGATGAACAAAGCGTAAGACTTACAATCACCGAATCAACCGATAGAATCAAGGAGTTGATAGAGTGGGGAACCAATTTCGATAAAAAACAGACGGGAGTATATGACTTAGCCAAAGAAGGCGGTCATTCAGAATTCCGAATACTTCACCATCAGGATAACACAGGTTTTGAAATCGAAAGAGCACTTCTTGAAAAGGCTCGTCAGCATCCAAATATCGAGTTAAAGGAAAACCAATATACCATAGATTTAATTACACAACATCACCTGAACGAAGAAGTCAATCGAAGAAGACAAGATATTAAATGTTTCGGTGCGTATGTTATCAACACCGAAACAGGAAGTATAGATACCTATCTTGCAAAGGTAACCATGCTTTGTACAGGTGGAAATGGTAATGTTTATTCCACAACGACAAGTCCTATAATTGCAACAGGAGATGGTCAGGCCATGGTTCATAGAGCAAAGGGACGATTAAAGCACATGGAGTTTGTGCAATTTCACCCGACATCACTGTTCAATCCTCGCGAGAAACCTTCATTCCTTATAACGGTAGCTATGCGTGGAGCAGGAGGAGTGTTGAAGACCTTGGAGGGTGAGAGCTTTATGGAGAAGTATGACTCGAGAGGCTCCTTGGCTCCGAGAGATATAGTCGCAAGAGCAGTCAATAATGAGATGACTAAGCGAGGCGATGAACACGAATATTTGGATTGTCGCGGAGTTAGCAAAGACGAGATAATGAGACATTTCCCTAATATATATGCAAAATGTCTTGAAATAGGAATCAATATCACCAAAGAAATGATTCCGATTGTTCCTGCAGCACATTACGGTTGCGGAGGTATAGAAGTAGATAGCTATGCGAGAACAAGTATCAAGAATCTCTATGCTTCGGGCGAGTGTTCCTGCACCGGGCTTCATGGAGCAAATAGATTGGCTTCCAATTCTTTGTTAGAAAGTCTTGTATATTCGCATCGTGCATTCTTAGATTCGAAAGATAAAATATCAAGCATTGATTTCTGTGAAGAAATCCCTGATTGGAATGCAGAAGGCATGGTGTTAAACGAAGAAATCAGCCTTATAACCCAATCGGTTAAAGAGGTACAGCAAATAATGACAAACTATGTCGGAATAGTACGAAGTGATTTAAGACTGCAAAGAGCATTCACCCGAATGGGATTAATATATAAGGAAACAGAAGAACTATATAATCGAAGCGTACTTACACCAAAACTTTGCGAACTTAGAAACCTTATAGCCAACAGTTATCTGATAATAAAGATGGCTCAAGACCGAAAAGAGAGTATAGGTTTGCACTATAATATAGACTATCCTGCAAATACGAATCAATAAATCAAACTTGTTGAGAACAGAAAAATCAAAATAGAACGAAGCAATTTCGTTGTCGAAATCAAGTTTTAGAAAAATAAAACGAAGATTCACGACAACGAAATTGCTTTTTAATTTACCAAAACCAAGAAAGAATAAAATAATAACAATAAAAAATAAGTAGACAATGAAGAAAACAATGATGACACTTTGCGCCTTAGGACTTATGTTCGCAGGTTGCAGTAAGCAAAGCGGCTCAGACAATCCGTTATTGCAAGAATGGGATACACCATTTCAAACAGCACCATTTGAAAAAATAAAAGTAGAACACTATCTTCCTGCTTTTGAAGCAGCAATGGAAGAACACAACAAAGAAATCCAAGCAATAAACGACAATGCCGAAGCACCAACATTCGACAATACCATTGCAGCATTGGATTACAGCGGACAAACATTGTCAAAAGTAGCAGGAGTATTCTACAATATGATGGCAGCAAACACATCTGAAGAATTACAAAAGGTAAACGAAAAAGTAGGAGAAATGATGGCAACTCACTCAGACAATGTCTCAATGAACGCAAAGTTGTTTGAGAAAATAAAAGCAGTAGATGATGCAAAAGACTCTCAAAACTACACAGGCGAGCAATTAGCTTTGTTAGAAAAAACCTACAACAAATTCGTACGTTCAGGAGCATTACTTGATGCTGCTAAACAAGAAGAACTAAGAAAAGTAAATGCAGAACTTACAAAAGTAGAAGCAAAATTCGATGCAAACCTACTTAAAGAAACCAAAGCGTACCAACTTGTAGTTGAAAAAGAAGAAGACCTAAAAGGTTTGCCACAAGGCGAAATAGAAAAAGCAGCAGCATTAGCAAAACAAGAAGGAAAAGAAGGAAAATGGATATTCACACTTGACAACCCTTCATTCATGCCATTTGTTACATACGCTGACAACAGAGATTTGAGAAAAGAAATATTCAATGCAAGAGTTAATCGTTGTAACAACGGAGCCGAAACAGACAACAA
>JAGBSA010000283.1 GCA_017632095.1 Bacteroidales bacterium
TCCATCTCCTACAACCACTTCTTCTATCAATTCGATAACTCTTTCATCTGATTCGTTTTGATAACTAATTATCTCAATACTTGCACATTTTAATATGAACCATTCGTTATCAAATACGTTTGTTTCTTGGGGTAGGTTTGATGCAAGCAAAGACATTGCCTCTGTAATCTTACCACAACGTGCCATTTTAATAGCCCAAGCTGCTACAACATAGTAAAGATGTTTTTGAAAGTAGATTGCATTATCTTTTTCTTCCATTGTTGTGAATTCACCTTTGGCTGATTCTTCGCAACATTGTTCATATAAGGATTGGAATACTTCCTCTGCTTGTGGAATATCTCCGCTATCGTATAGGAGTTCGGCAAAGCGTATCCTATGTCCATAGTATTCTGGTTCCATTTTGACGGCATACATTGCTAGGTCTAGGGATTTTTTTACAAAACCTTTCTTTAGCCAACATTCTGCCATAAATATCATAATCTCACCCTTTGAATAGAAGGTAATACCATCGCAGATAGTGTGATGATTATTCATATTCAATATCATTTGACAAAGCTCTAAGCACTCGTCAAAGCGTTTAGATATTAAACAACTATCGATAAATAACCTCAATAACTCAACACCCATATCTATAAGCTCTTTTTTCCTTTCGATTTGTTGAGTTTCTTTGTATTTATCCTCTAACATTCTCATCATCTTTCGCAAGATTTTACACTCGTTTTCCTTATCCATAGTATTTGCATAGGCTTCGAGTTTCCTGCTATAGATTGTTATATCCAAAGGATTGAGGCTTAAACAGTAGTCAAAAGCTTCTTGAGCTTTGTTTATTTCGTTTGCTCTTAAATAAAACTCCGCCAACATTTCCCAATAACTAATGTTTAATGGGTGAGAACAAACGATTGCTTCTATTGCATCAGATATTTCGGTGTGTCTGTTGGTTAAAATGTTGTTTTTATATAAATCAGCGGCTAATGTAATCAAGTTGTATGATAGGGCGGTGTCAAGAAATAAGAAATCACCAGCACCATATCCTATAATATCTTCATCTTTCAAGGATATTACATTGGTTAATTGTAGTGTCTTAACCAATTCCGAGGTAGCGTTGTAGATATCTCCTTGTTTGAAAAGAGCTAAAGCATATTGCTCTTTTATGAAAATGTTTGACGTTGTGTCATTTATTGAATTTAACATATCAATAGCCTCGTTGAATCGTTCCAACTTTATAAGCAATTTGGCTTTTTGATATGTTATGAGTTTTTTAGCTTCATTAGAATCTACAATGTTAGAATCGTTGTCAATTCTTTCTAACATCAAGAATCCCTTTTGGGGTTCGCTTGCCGCTTTTATATAAGCTTCCCGAATCCTTAGATGAATATTTTTAGGGTAGTAAAGTAAAGACTTCTCTATTGCTATGCTTAGTAATATGCTTTCAATATTTTCGGCAATGAAGAAATCGATTATATCCAACCAATCATCGATGTCGTAGAACATGTCTCCAACATCACTTTTGGCTTTCTCTTCAAAATCTTGAAGTAAAGAAAACAATTCTCTTTCATAATCGTAATCGTCTTGCTCGTCAAAAGTCATACTTTGGCGTTTTTAGCGAAGTTCAACCGGAATCATTGCTACACGATGCAGCTTGTTGTTTCTAAAAATGATATATATGTTTCCCATGTAGAACCAATGGCGATTGCTTTCGTCGAAGTTAGTTGTAACCTCACGCTCCGGTTTTCCCCAAGATAGGTCTGCCATATCCATAGTCATATCTTTTACAAGCTCTTTTTGCAATATTGCTTTGTATGCTGTAGGGTAGGTGTCTTTGTATTTTAAGACTACGTTTCCATCTGCAAGATAGTGGTCAAAAGTCAGTCTATCACCTAATTCATAATCTTGTGCTAAATAGAATTTACGTCCTTTTTCGTTTCTCATCAACATTTGGAACTTACCATCTTTGATAACCAAGTCTAAGCAATGGAATATATCGCCTTGACGAACTGTTATCGGTCTTTTCCAACGTAAATCGATGACAGTCAAAGGGAATTTCTCGCCTCTTACGACAAAATCTTTGTTTTTGTAATATGTTCTTGCCTTTTTGTAGAACGCTTCTATGACAAAGTGAAACTCTCCACGCTCTGTCAATGTTGGATACTTGTAATAAACCGTATCTCTTCTGCCTTTTTCAACCAATTTCAAATATACGTCTGTTATATTTCCGGCTCTGTGGCACCAATCAGCAACATAGAATGTCTTTCCTGCCAACTGTTTTGCCTTTCCGATAGGATAGTCTGTGAAAGAATACTTACGGCTATCGTCATCGTAGTTATATAATCTTGTACCGTTGAAAAGTCGTGCTATTGTTTCATCTGTAACGATAGGAAGTGTGATTTTGTGTCCAACAAGTTTCATTGGTAGGTGAGCATAGTTGCTGTTGGTATCGTAATCTACCAAAGAAACATCTTCATTCGAGAATTTATTTCTTGGATACTCATTCTTGTTAGCATTGAAATAGCTCATTGGAGTGAATGGGAAGTTGTATCGGTTGTAGAAATTTTGGTAATTGTAGAATATTGTGTCGCCTGAAGAACCTACAACAAGCTTCAAGAACGGATGTTGCATGTTTTTGAAGTTTCTTTTTTGGTCCATTGCTTTGTAAATCTTGTTGAACGCAAATTGGTCTGCAATATAATCAGCTACAACGAACCATTCGCCTTTTAGCTTTTGGATTTGCTCCTCAGGCATACGTTTTAGCTTATAATATTGCACACCTGTGCGGTCCTCTTTCTCTGGAACGGCTATAGAACCTATGAAGAAGTAATCCTTTAAGTTTGTGTCGGAAACATCTTGTAAATAAAGCGTTTGTCCAACCATTGCAAATGGCTTAGACATGAACTTAAGATGCATATCATAATCAGCATAATCGAAATCAGGCATGTTTTTATATTGCCTCAATTGAGCATTTGCGGTACTATTTGCTAAAATCATTACAATTAATACCGCTATCGATAAAATCCTTCTTTGACTCATATTTGTTTCTAAAAATTTCATTTGGCAAATATACGAATAAATGGGCAATCGGTTCATAAAAACAGCAACATTTTTTTGATTTCTGCGTAATAAATCAAACACTCTTGGTGTTTTTTTAGTGTAAAAAAACTTATTAAAGACATGCATATAGATATTATAACCTTGTTTCCGGATATGTTTACTGAGATTTTCTCTCAGAGTATTTTGAAAAGAGCTCAAACAAAGGGTTTGTTCACAGTTGATATTCATAATCTTAGAGACTATTCCTTAAACAAAAACCATAATGTTGATGATTACCCTTACGGAGGTGGGGCAGGAATGGTGATGATGATTGAACCGGTGGATAATTGTCTTGCTCACCTCAAAGCGAAACGAAATTATGACGAAATAATTTACACAGCACCCGATGGGGAACGTCTTTCGCAAAGTGTAAGTAATGAATTGGCTCTGAAAGAAAACTTATGTATTTTGTGCGGTCATTATAAGGGAGTTGACGAACGAATAAGAGAACACTTAGTAACTCGTGAAATTTCGATAGGAGATTATGTGCTTAGCGGCGGTGAACTTGCTGCAGCGGTGATTGCTGATAGTGTTGTGAGACTTCTTCCGGGTGTTTTGAACGATGAAACCTCTGCTTTGACGGATTCTTTTCAGCAAGACTTGGTTTCTCCTCCCGTTTACACACGTCCTGCAGATTATAAGGGATGGAAAGTTCCTGATGTTTTGTTAAGCGGACATGATAAAATGATAGACCAATGGAGGTTTGAGCAAGCTGTTGAGCGAACACGCGAACGTCGTCCGGAATTGCTAAGTGATAAATAGCGAAAAATAAAACAAAGTTTTTTTGAAAAAAAAACAAAGAATTTTCTGAAAAAAACAAAGAAAAAATTCGAAAAAACAAAGAAAAAATTCGAAAAAACAAAGAAAAAATAAATTAACTCTTTTAAGCGAACATCGTTAAAATAAAAACCAATTAAAGCAAGATTAAAATAAGTTTAATGATATTTTAATCCTCGTTAAAAAACACAAAGAGGCTTTGCAAATAAGAAAGTAATCATTCAATAAAGCAAAGATTTGAAAATAAAAAAGACTGATTTAGTGAAATAAATCAGTCTTTTTTTGTTAGTTGTTATTAGAAAATAACTATTTAA
>JAGBSA010000284.1 GCA_017632095.1 Bacteroidales bacterium
TTTCATCTTGCAAAGGGCGATAAATACCTTTCAGACGTCTGACAGACGCATCTGTGTTTACACCGATTATCAAACGCTCTCCCAAGTCTTTGGCTTTTGAAAGATAGTCCACATGTCCTAAATGCAATAAATCAAAACAGCCATTGGTGAAAACTATTTTCAAGTTTTGTTTGTTCCATTGAGCTATGCGTTGTTCTAAACCTTCGTTTGTTAAGATTTTATTCTCTATCGCCTCCAATTGTGTCATAATTATTGTTTTTTCTTGTTTGTTGAGAAGTAGATAAATGCTATTAAACCTACTACTATTGTGCCGATTTGTGAACTCAACCAATTAAGCCAACCAACGACATAACCAACCGCACGGCTTATATCGTAGTTTTGCATCACTTCTGCAAAGATTGCCGGTTGTAAACCAATGCCTCCCGGTGTTATCATAGGTCCAAAGGCTCCCAAAACGGTGGTTACCATTGCGTGTATGAAGTTCAGTGCTTGTGTTTCTTTAAGACATTGAAAGCATATAAAGGTTCCACATATCCATAATACCCAAATAATTATTGAATATAAGATGAACAAAAACGGATTCTTTAATTCGAATACGCTCTTTATACCCTCCCAAAGTCCTTTCGCCAACTCGGCTGCTTTTTTGTAGATTGGGTTGTATTTTAGCTTGTTTTTGAAAATAAGGAAAAGTGCAAAGGCTACAATCAATGCCGATATGCCTATGATGCCAAGTTGAATAAGTTTATCTAAATCAATATTGAAATTCTTTTCTATGTAATCGATAAATAACACTCTTTGTATCAAGAAAGTGGAAACTAAAAGCAATAGGAACAAAAGCATATCTACCGCTCGCTCTGTTATAATTGTTCCAAGGGATTTTTCAATCGGTACGTTATTGCTTTTCTTTAGCATTGTACAACGCACAACCTCTCCAAGGCGAGGTAGGGCTAAATTTGTCAAATAGCCACTCATAACTGCCAAAAAGCTATTCAGATTTGACACTTTACAACCTATTGTTCTTCCCATCAAATTCCATCTCAACGCTCTGACGTAATTCGATGCCAAACTAATGATTGCTGCAAGTGCAAACCAAAAATAATTTGTCTGTTTTAAGGATTGCCAAATTTGTATTCTTTCTTCACTTCCTAATTTTTCCCAAAACCACCATATAAAGGCAAGTCCTATAGAAATGAAGAAAAGGGTTTGGAGTATGTTTTTTAGTTTGTGTTTCAACGAATTTTAGATTAGTTTGTTTTCTTGTGGGAAAATAACTGTTGGTTTCCAGCTTTTTGCCTCTTCAAAATCCATTGAAGCGTATGAAACAATGATTACTAAATCTCCTTTTTGAACCAATCGTGCTGCCGCTCCGTTAAGACAAAGAGTGCCGGAGCCTCTTTCACCTTTTATAACGTAGGTTTCGAAACGTTCTCCGTTATTTATGTTATATATGTGTACTCTTTCGTTTTCTATTATGTTGGCTGCATCCATTAAGTCTTCGTCTATAGTGATTGAACCTATGTAGTTTAAGTCTGCTTGTGTAACTACAGCCCTGTGTATCTTAGATTTTACAACTTCTATTTGCATTGTATGATGTTTTTTCTTCGATTTGCAAAGGTATGAATTTATATCGGAAAA
>JAGBSA010000285.1 GCA_017632095.1 Bacteroidales bacterium
AATCCAAGCTATTTGAAAAAGATGTAAAGACTTTATTTTGCGAGGAGTACAAAGGCGGTAATTACTCAATAATAAGAACCCTCAGAAAACAAAAATAGGAAGTCAAATGACTTCCTATCCTCTGCGGAAAGTGAGGGATTCGAACCCCCGGACCCGTGAAGATCAACGGTTTTCAAGACCGCCGCATTCGACCACTCTGCCAACTTTCCGTTTGCAAAGGTACGCCAATTTTTTAATTTGGCAATAGAATTACCTAAAAAAATCAGAAAAAAAATCTAATCTTTTGGTTATTAGAACAAAATATTATAACTTTGCAAATCGATTCAGATTACAAACTAACAATTTAATCAAATAAAAGATGGAAAAAAAGGATTTGTTGAAAGAAACAATCAAACACATCGACATCAAACAAATTGATTCTACCGAATTGATAGATGCGATGAGAGGAATGTCTTTTTCTTCAAGAGACACTGCAAATGCAGCGGATATTTATCAAAGAATGATGAATGACAAGGACTGTTCTGTTATCTTGACTTTGGCAGGCAGTACTTCAGCTGCAGGTTGTATGCAAGTGTATGTTGATATGGTGAAAAATAAAATGGTTGATTGTATCGTCTCAACCGGTGCTTCAATTATCGACATGGACTTTTTCGAAGCTCTTGGATTCAAACATTACAAAGGTACTCCGTTCATTGACGATAAATATTTGAGAAGTAATTATGTGGATAGAATCTATGACACTTACATAGATGAGGAAGAGTTGCAAAATTGCGACGCTACAATCAAGATGATTGCAGATAGCTTGGAACCACGTCCATATTCTTCAAGAGAGTTTATTTGGGAATTGGGCAAATGGTTATCAGAAGGTAATGCTAAGAAGAAGGATTCTTTGATTCAAGCTTGCTATGAAAACAATGTTCCTATCTTTGTGCCTGCTTTCTCTGACTGTTCAGCCGGTTTTGGTTTGGTTATGCACCAAGTAGCAAACCCAGAAAAACATATGAGTATTGACTCTGTAAGAGACTTCTTGGAACTTACTCAAATAAAGATAAAAGCCGGTACTACAGGTTTGTTTATGGTAGGTGGCGGTGTTCCTAAAAACTTTGCTCAAGACACAGTTGTTTGTGCAGAGGTTTTGGGAAAAGATGTTGATATGCACAAATACGCTATCCAAATCACTGTTGCCGATGTAAGAGATGGAGCTTGCTCTTCTTCAACTTTGAAAGAAGCTTGTTCATGGGGTAAGGTTGATACAACATTCGAACAAATGGTTTACGCAGAAGCTACAACTGTTGTTCCTATGATTGCTTCATACGTTTACCACAAAGGCGATTGGCAAAAACGTGAGGCTAAGAACTATGCAAAAATGTTCTAATTGAACATAATAATAATAGGATAAGAGGCGGTGTGAAGGTAATTCATACCGCCTTTGTTTTACCCTAAAACATAGCATTCAAAAACTACCGAAAAAAAACTTGATTTTCTTGAAAAAAAACAAAGAAATAATTTAGAAAAACAAAGTTTTTTCAAAATAAAACAAAGACTTATAAAAGAAAAAAC
>JAGBSA010000286.1 GCA_017632095.1 Bacteroidales bacterium
TAGAGGACATATAGAAAAAACTTAAACAAAAAACGCTCGTGAGTCTTTGTTTAATTCAGACAAACGAGCGTTTTGTTTTTCTAAAGTCTTTGATTTCTTATCCTTTTATCTCTCTTTGACCAATCCTTCGTTGAATGCGTAAATCAGTTTCTTGAGATTCTTGATTTCTTCTCTTAGTTCGTCTCCTCGTTCTGTGTCTCCGATAAGTATGTTTTCAGTTCTCTGTTCTATCAGATAGTTCTTTGAGATAATATCACTTTCATTCTCAATGCTCTCTTGAGGAGATGAGAACGGCTCATGCTCAACTAAGAACAGACGACTTGAACCTGAAACAAGGGTATAGCCACCTATGCCGGTTTCTTTTTGATATGCTTTCGACATTCCGCCGTCTATGACAAGCAATCTGCCGTTTGCCATTATCGGACTTTCGCCTTTCTTCACCTTTACAGGCACATGACCGTTTACAATGCGTGCTTTGTCGTTGTGTAAGCCGAATTCAGCCAATATTCTCTCGCAGAATTTGACGTCATTTCTGAAGGTGTAGTATTTATCCAAGATTTCCTCTTGTTGTTCTTTTGCATCTATCAAGTAGCGTTCAAAGGTTGCCATTCTGTGTTTGCCGAATATTGGTGAGCAAGCTCCACACCAAAGATACCAAAAGTAGTCTGCGTCGTTGTTTGTTTGATTAAAGCGATTTACCCACACGTTTCGCACGGTTTGTTCTAAGCAATCCAACAATTCTTTGCCTTTTACCATCTTTCCTTTGTGGTTAAATTCTTTGAATTCGGTCTCATTCTTCATCGGAATGCAGCCATGCAACATCAATGTGTTGTTACATACTGAGTAAACTCCTCCATTGGAGAATAGGAACGATACATCGCTTTGCAGTCTCCTTGAGTTGAGGAATGAAAGTCTGATTTTGTTGATTACTTCCTCTTCTTCTGGTGTCAGTTCGTAAGGGTTGTTTGGGTCTATCGTAGGATAATAAGCGTCTTTCAAAGGATAATCCTTGCCGTCAAGGTGGATTGTTCCTTTCTTTTGATCAATCTTGTCAAGCAAAAGGCGGTGCGACATATCGAAATTTGGATTACGCATAACCAATTGACCTTCCAATTTGAAACTTATTACTGCTATTGCTTTATGTATTACTGTCATCAAACGCACATTTGCATCTTTGTAATTCTCTTCTTTAGTCCCTTTAGGAATGAAAGGAATTGCCGGGTCGTTTTCGTAAGTTGTCAAAGCGAATGTAACAAGCGGCATTAGGTTTATGCCGTAATCGTCTTCTATTGTATCGACTGAGCCGTATCTTGCAGTCAATCGGATTACTTCTGCGACGTCAAACTTGTTTCCACACGCCGCTCCCATCCATATAATGTCGTGATTGCCCCATTGAACGTCCGCTGCGTGGTGGTGTTTCAAAAGTTCCATAACGTCAGCCGCCCTTGGACCACGGTCAAAGATGTCTCCGATTACGTGAATCCTATCTATAAGCATTCGTTTTATGAATCCGCAAATAGATTCTATGAATTTGTCGGAACGTTTCAAATCAACAATGCTTTGAACTATGGAATCGTAATAGGCTTGTTTGTCTGTGGTGGTTTCATTCAAAAGTTCATCGATGATAAATGCGTATTCACTATCCATAGCCTTGCGAACCTTAGAACGAGTGTACTTTTTAGAAACCTGACGTGCTACTTTGACCAATTTATTCAAAGTAAGCTTGTACCATTCGTCGTTCACAATGCCTTTACTCTTCAATTGGCTTAGCTTATCCACCGGATAGTAAATGATAGTCGCCAATTGGTTTTTCTCGGCTATTGAAATAGAATGTCCGAACACGTCATCGATTTTTCTTTTCACCGCTCCAGAGGCGTTAGATAAGATATGATTGAACGTATCGTACTCTCCGTGAATGTCTGTTACGAAATGCTCAGTTCCTTTTGGTAAAAGAAGAATCGCCTCTAACTTAATTATTTCGGTGGAAGCTGCTTGTAGGGTAGGGAATTGCTTAGAGAGTTGAGTCAAGAACTTTAATTCTTCTTTTGAAACTTCTATTTTATTTTCCATATCGTTCATTGGTTTTATTGTCTCTTTGTATGCTTTTGTTCAAATCCTAATTTACCAAAATTCTTTCTTCGTTTCGTTGTGCTGAAACTTGATTTTAATTTACTGAAACTTGATTCTGATTTTCTGTATTCAAGAAAGGGTTTAAGGTGTCTTTCTAATACTTTTGTATATCTATCAATCTGACTCCGTCTAACCAAACTGCAACACACCCAACCGCCCCATTCTCGCTCGGACGTCTGATAGGCTGAAGCGTTTTCGCATCTACAATCTCGAAATACTCCAATTCGAAATCCTTTCTTATCTTAAACTCACACTCAACAAAGCTTTTGATTTGTGAATAAGACATATTAGAAGCTA
>JAGBSA010000287.1 GCA_017632095.1 Bacteroidales bacterium
ACCACAAACGAAACATCATTGACAACATGGCTTGGAGGCTTACAAGAGGTATATGTAGGCGATGTAACAGTAACCAAGACACCAGCAATGTCAGAGGTATGGCTTGATATGGCATTTACCACACCATTCTACTATGATGGCGTATCGAACTTGATTGTTGAAATATGCTATAGCACAACTACAACAACAGGTAAGGTTAAAACATATTACACAGCAACCGACTTTACTTCAACAATCGTATTCCACGATGCAAACACAAACGCATGCCAATACTCAAGTGCTCCATCGGCAAGCTACGAAAAGAGACCAAACGTTAAGTTCGGTATGAACAAATACGGCTGTAAGAGTGAAAGAAGCCAAATCATAGTAAACGTAGCAGAGCCACCTGCATGTGAGGTTGGATTGACAGAGGTAGTTGCACCGGTTGATGATGCGATTGTTATGTCAGGAACCACAACTCCAATCCAAGTAGAATTGAAAAACTATGGTACTGAGACATTGACAGCAGTTGATATACATTGGTCAATCAACGGAGTTGAACAAACAGCTTACTCTTGGACAGGTTCATTGGCAACCGATGCAGTAGAAACCGTTACAATAGGAAACTACATATTTACATCAGGAGAGGTTGAATTGATAGCATGGGTAGCCAAAGAATGCGATACAGAAACAAGCAACGACACAGTAAGTTCCAACTTCTCATCATGTATAGGTAACAACAGCTCTGTAACAACAATCTCAATCGGACCAGATCCGGAAGATGATTACACAAACCTTAACGCATTGTTGAACAACTTAACATCATCAGGAGTTTGTGGACCAATCATCGTAAATTTGAAACCGGGAACATACACAGAGCAAATCACATTGCCGGGTATAGCAGGATTGTCAGAGACAAACTTCATCAAGTTTGTTGGAACTTCAACCGACAACACTCAAACCATCTTAACCTTTGCCCCAGCAGCAGGAGCAGAGGATAAATATGTAGTCAGCATGAACGGAGTTACCAACGTACACTTTGAGAACTTCACAATCCAAAACGCAGACACAACAGCAACAACAGCAATCAACATCGAAAACTCAACAAATGTAAGTTTCAGTTCGATGAATCTTGCTTCTGCAAAAGCAATGCAAGGAAATATGCTTACAGTTTCACAATCCGCAGACGTACTTATTGAAAACAACACCTTCACAGGTACAGCAGTTCAATTTGCGGTTACCGATACAACAACAGACTTGGAAATTAAGAACAATCAATTCTTGGAATTCGGTATCTCAGCAATCCGTTTGAATAGAGCCGAAGATGTTACAATCGAACAAAACTACCTATCAACCGACACATCTAAGTTCTTGGTAACAGCAATGGATTTATCATACTTGATGGGTTCAGTAGATGTATTGTCAAACCAAATCTATTTGAAGAAAGGTTCAGCAATCAGAAAGGGTATCTCGTTGAAGAACATCACAGCAAACCAATCAGACCCAGTCTTGATTGCAAATAACTCTGTTTCGATGATTGGATTGAGATATGCCTCTACCGCTTTGGGATACATCGGTATCGATATAGATACTGTTGATTGGGCAAACGTTTACTACAACTCTGTTTACCTTGAACCATCAAAAGGAAACAATACAGCATCAAAATGTTTGGCAATAGGAAAAGTTGGTTCTAACATATTTGTACAAAACAACAACTTTGACAATAGAGGTAAGGGTTATGCTTACTATGTACAAACACCGGGTACACAAGTAGTCTTGTCAAACAACAACAACTACTATGGCTCTGGAAGTAAACTTACTTATTGGGTAAGCGATAAGAACACACTTCAAGCCTTGCAAGAGGCAAACTCTATGGACGCTCAATCGGTTAATGTTGAGAACACCTATGTTGATGACTCTACATTGGCATTGACCTTCCCAACAAATATCGTTAGAGTTGCAGAACCGATAGATGATGTTGTAACCGATATCGAAGGAAACTTCCGTCCTGTATCTCCAAAACCAACAATTGGTGCATACGAATATCAATTTGCAGGTGTAGATGCGGGTATTCCAAGAATCATCAACCCAATTGAAGATGATGAATATGTGGAAGGTGATCCGATGACAGTGGAAGTGGAATTGAAGAACTTTGGTAACTATAGTATAGACACAATTCAAGTGGTTGCAGAGTTGAGAGCATCAAGATATGCCGATGCTCCACTTCAAACAATTACTGAAACATGGACCGGTATGTTGGCTTCATTGCAAACAACCAACTACACCTTCACTCAAACCCTTACACCACCATTGAACGACCCTTATACAGCAGATATGTATGTTGTAGCTTACACAATAGTTTCAGATGATACAATACAAATCAACGACACTGCATCTACATTCTTCTTATCAGTTCCTGCTAAAGACTTGAAGTTGGAAGGAACGGTTCAAATTACAGAAAGATGTCAGCTTACAAATGTGGCTATCCAAACTAAGATTAAGAATGTGGGAGAAAGAAGTATCGAACCGGGTGATGCTGTTCAATTGACTTATTGGATTGAGGACCGTCCTGATATAGTAGTTACAGAAAACTTGACATTCCCTTACACCGATATTACAACACAAACTACATTCCAAAATCTACAACCGGGTGCATCCTTGACCTATACCTTCAACCAACACGCCAACCTATATCCATTAGGTGATCAAGACGTGATTTGGAAGTTGTGGACATGTGTCAAGACAATGGGAGATAATCAGCAACTAAACGATACTGCAACATCTGCTAAGAACGTAAACTCTAAGGTATCACCTCCTGCACCAACTGTAACTGACGACTATATCCCTTACGGAACTTGGGGACACCCTCAAGCAGAGCAAGCAAACAACTTGGTGATTAAATGGTACTCTGACAACTATACAGATACACCATTCTATGCACCATCAAGCTACAACGCATCTAAGACTTATACAACAAGTCAGTTGTTTAACGATACAACATTCTATGTAGGTGTGAATGCAACCGGAGCTTATCCATGTGCAAGTGATAGAACACCGGTTACCGTTCATTTGGACCCAAGAGCAGAGGTTGATGCCTCAGCGGTAATGGTTGTTGAACCACCTGCAGATGCTTGGTTTTACATGACAACAGGTGATACTATCAAGGTAATGCTTACAAACTTTGGTACACAACCTTTGACTAACATACCGGTATCATACTCTATCAAACCAACCACACCAGCAACAGCAGAGGCTACAATAGTTTCTGAGGTATGTACAGCAACTATTCAACCAAACCAACAATACATCTACAAATTTGCAGAATTGGCAGATATGTCTAACGTAGCTAAGACCTACGCTGTAAGAGCTTGGACTTCTATGCCGGGAGATTACACAGCATTGAACGACACTACAAATGTACATAACGTTAAGCCAAAGAACGGTTCTACAATTTATGGTACAGCAACTGTCGGAAATTCCGAAAGTTTGGATATTGCAAGAGTACAATTGAGTACTTTGGACAATCCAAGCACAACCTCAGGTAACACTTACACCAACTACACAACCGATTCTACAGTTGTAGTTCCTATAATTTACAAAGGCGTTCCTGATGAAATGAGTATACATGTTGAAAACTCTACACCAATGGACCCTGAAGCAGAAGTAGGAGCATGGGCAAGAGTTTGGATTGACTGGAACAGAGATGGATTGTTTCAATCAGGAGGTGGAACATCTGAATGGGCAATGAGCGATACAGCATTCTCTGGCACCATTGTTAATGGTGTTGTAAACGTTCCAAACGACGCATCAATCGTTAATGGATTGACAAGAATGAGAGTAATCCTTAAACAAGCAGGTACATCTTCTGAAATGGTAGAAGCAAATCCATTTGAAATAATCCAAAGAGGTGAAATTGAGGATTACATGGTCTTCATAAAAACAGCACTTCCTGTCAATGCAGAGTTGAAACGTTTCGTTACTCCGGTTACATTGGCCTCAGGAGATCAAACCGAGGTTCAGGTCTTGTTGAGAAATGCCGGATTGGACCCATTGACAAATGCAACCATCACTTGCTTGTACAATGACCAACCTGCAATCACATATAACTGGAGCGGAGTTCTTGCCAGCGGACAATCAGAAGTGGTAACAATAGGAACATCGAACTTGACTTTGGGTATGAACAACTTCAAGGCTTATGTAGATGTAGCAGGAGATACTGTACATGAAAACGATACAATCTCTATCGGAACTTACATCTTCAGAACCTTCACAATACCATACTCAACCACATTTGACGAAGAAAACAACGACCACTTCTATGCTTATGATGCAAGTGTTACAAGCCCTACAAACTGTTGGGAATTTGGTAGACCGGACTCAGCAAACACATTGATAAAGGCTCCTTATTCAGAACCTAATTGTTGGAAGACTTATTTTTCATGATAACTTCCAAAGAACTATTAAAGTATCCTGTTCACTCCAATCTACGATGTCTATGTAGTAAAACAGGACACTATGAGC
>JAGBSA010000288.1 GCA_017632095.1 Bacteroidales bacterium
CAAGTAAGAAGCCATTTCTTCTTGCAATTCTTTTGCTTTTTCAGCGGCTACTTTTGCAAAATCTTGAGTTTTGTCTGCGAAGATAATGCCTCGAGATGAGTTTACAAGCAATCCGCAGTCTTTTGTCAAGCCATATTTGCATACTTCCGCAAGTGAGCCTCCTTGTGCACCGACTCCCGGAACTAAAAGGAAGTGTTCTGGAGCTAATTCTCTGATTCGTTCAAACATTGTAGCTTGTGTAGCTCCGCAAACAAACATTAGATTGTCCGGAGTACCCCATTGTTGAGCTTTTGTCAAGACGCTCTCAAACAATCTGTTGTTTTCTTTATCTGTTGTAAACTGAAAATCGTTTGCACCTTTGTTTGAGGTCAATGCAAGTAAGATTACCCATTTCCCTTCGTAAACAGTAAAAGGTTGAACTGAGTCTTCGCCCATATAAGGAGCGATAGTCATAGAGTCAAATCCGAAATCGCTTTCCGGAGATAAAAATGCTTTCGCATATTGTTGAGATGTATTTCCAATATCTCCTCGTTTCGCATCTGCTATTGTAAAGCATTCGTTAGAGAATTGTTGAAGATAATCCATTGTTTTCTTCAAACTGATTAAGCCTTTTATGCCTTGTGATTCGTAGAAAGCCAAGTTTGGTTTGTAAGCCACTGTATAAGGAAGTGTGGCATCAATAATGGCTTTGTTGAATTCAAAAATCGGATCCTCTTTATCCAATACGCATTCTGGCAACTTTGTAATGTCGCTATCCAATCCTACGCAAAGAAAACTCTTCTTGCGATATATCAACTCTATAAGTTCTTTTCTATTCATGGTGTCTTTGATTTAATAATGAATTGCAAAGATAACAAAATATTAAACTCCTGCAAACGTTATACCAAAAAAGCAGATGATATGATGAAAATTGATATTGAAAATAAGGTTTTGCAAGCTATGGACTTGCATTCACGAGGCTATAATTGTGCACAGAGTGTTGTTATGGTATTTGCAGAAGACCTTAAATTGGATAAAGGACTTGCCGAAACGATTGCCGCACCCTTTGGCGGAGGTGTTGCAAAGATGAAAGAGGTTTGTGGTTGTGTTTCTGCAATGGCTTTGTTGAGCGGGTTTGTTGAAGATAACATTGGTTCGGATGGAAAAGTTGATGTGATGAAGACTTATGATTGGACAAGAAGTCTTGCTGATGAATTCCGCAATCAGTGTGGAGAGGTCGTTTGTAAAAGATTGAAAGGTTTGGAACCTGGAAGTACAAAGCCGCCGCAACCTTGTAAGGAATTGATTGCGACGGCTGTCAGATTGATTGGAGAAAAATTGAGTTCTAATTAAGTGTCATATATTTTTGCGTAAAGAAATCAATCTATTGTTTTGTCGGTATGGTATATCAATATCTTGCCGACACTTTTTGCCAATCAACCAATTTCCAAAAATCCTCCAAATATTCAGCTCGTTTATTCTGCTTGTCAAGATAATAAGCGTGCTCCCAAACATCGCAAACAAGCAATGGGTGCTTTTCTTCGCAAATCGGATTGCCTGCATTTGCAGTTTGGATAATTTCTAATTCCCCATTTGGATTTTTAACTAACCAAACCCAGCCGCTGCCAAAAAGTTCCATGGCTGCAAGTTTGAAAAGGCGTTTGAGTTCTTCAAGACTCCCAAATTTCTTTTCAATTGCTGAATGAAGTTTGTCGGAAGGCAAGTTTTTGTTTTGAGGACTCATACAATTCCAATAAAAGTTGTGATTCCAAACTTGTGCAGCGTTGTTGAAAATTGCACCATTTGATTTTTTAACTATTTCTTCCAAACTCATGCTTTCAAATTCCGTTCCTATGATTAACCGATGCAGATTGTCAAAATATGTTCGGTGGTGTTTGCCATAATGAAATTCTATTGTCAATTTCCCAATGTGGGGTTCCAATGCTTCCAAAGGGTATGGTAATTGCATAAAATCTATTCTTTTCATAGTGTTATATTTTAATGTTTCGAGGTATAAAACAAGTGAAAGGATTGATTGTTCTTTCGGAAAGATGTATTCTAAAATAATATTTAGACAAAAAATCTTTGCTATCTCAAAATAAAGTCTTAATTTTGGAGTTTGAAAATAATAGAGTAAATTATTCATTAAAAACAAACAGCAATGGCAATAAAAGGAGCAATTGTAATTGATGTGGAGCGTTGTAAGGGTTGCGGAGTATGTGTATCTGTATGTCCGAAACAAGTTATCGCTCTTTCAAAAAACGTTAATGTAAAAGGTTATAATTATGCCGAAATGGTAAATGGAGATTGCATCGGATGTGCATCTTGTGGTATGGTTTGCCCTGATGGAGTTATAACAGTTTACAAAGCAAAATTATAAACAAAGAAAAACTGTATAGAAATGGCAAAAGAGTTAAAATTAATGAAAGGTAACGAAGCAATTGCGGAAGCCGCAATTCGCTCCGGTTGTGACGGCTATTTCGGATATCCTATCACTCCGCAGTCTGAGGTTATGGAACATCTGATGGCTGAAATGCCATGGGAAAAAACCGGTATGGTCGTTTTGCAGGCAGAAAGTGAAGTTGCCTCAATCAATATGGTATATGGTGGTGATGCAACAGGTAAAAAAGTTATGACATCATCTTCATCTCCAGGAATGTCTTTGATGCAAGAAGGTGTAACTTATTTGGCAGGAGCTGAACTTCCATGTTTGCTTGTTAATGTTATGAGAGGTGGTCCAGGATTGGGAACTATCCAACCTTCTCAAGCAGATTATTTCCA
>JAGBSA010000027.1 GCA_017632095.1 Bacteroidales bacterium
AAAGGATAACCCATTGTGATATTTACCTGAGTCGCCTGATTGTTTATTGTATTTGGAAGTGCCTTTACAACGTATGGTAAAAGATTTTCGTTAAGCAGTATTATTGCAATTTGATTTTGTCTTAGGGAGTCGCCATATCGTTCTTCCAAATCCTTAATCCATTTCCTTATATAAAGAACTTGAGATGTTTCGTATGAAGTTTTGATTATGTTTATTTCGCTATCATTGTTCTTAATCTGCGAAAAATCATTCTCTTTGTAAGTTTCACTACAAGGAAACTTCGTAATATTTTCTCGCATAAACAATCCGGCTTCCTGTCTTTTGTCTTCGGTATAATAAGTGTCGTAGTCCCAGTAAAAAAATGTAGAGTTGCTTTCTCTGATTTGTTGAAACAACAGAGTCTCACTTTGATTCAATACATTAAATCCTATAATGGCATAAGCGTTTTCGCCAAACAAAACCTCATTGTTTGATTCTCTTTCTACAATTTCTCTATATATCATTCCGCTGTAAGCAATCGAATTATCGGAAAGCCTTTTTTTGAAATCGGAATAAATATCGAATAAACAATTCCAAATCTTTACGAAATTATCTTTAAGTTTGCTTTCTCCGGAATAAAGTTTCTTGAAATCGTTAAAGTATTGCAATAAGACAATCTTTTGTTTCTCGTCAAGAAAATCAAATAACTCATCAATCTCTTTTTCTTCGCTCAAAGTAGAATAAAGTTTCCGAGCATCAACAAGGTTTTTGTCTATATCATCAAAGTCTCCCAGTATGGTCTTTCCCCAAAAGAAAAAGTTTTCAAAGCTTTCCGCTTCTTCGTTTTCAGCCAATGGATTCTTGGAATAATAAATTGAGCTATAGCTTTTATAAAGCAGATAAACCAAACTTAGTTCGTCTGCCTGTTTATAAGGAGACAGAGAAGCAACAAAGTCATTTATCGTCTTGCATTCAGGCATCATAAATACACCTTCTTGCATAGACTTATATTCTTTTTCGAAATATTTTATCGCACGGCGGTTTGTGAATATCAGAATCAAGTCAGTTAATTGCTCTTTCGGCATTTTGCATACATCTTCTGCAACTTTGCGAAGAAAACTCCTTGTTTCGATTGGACTGTTTTTCATACTCTCAAACTGCATTAAAATTCCACTTTAATAATTCTTTGATTCACTTCTCCAAAATCAAGAGTTAATTTACTGAAACTTGATTCTACGCCCCACAAATAAAGACTTATATTCTCGTATCCCATTTTTGAGAAAAGTTCTCCGTATTTTAGTATCTGCGTTTCGTATTTTTCTAAATCGGTTAGGTCTTCTAAGAATTTGTAATCAACAACAATTACATCATTCCCTTGAATCATTATTCTATCAGGGCGTTTTGTCTCCATTGTCTCTTCGGAGGATTTATCTACAATGGACTTTTCGTTTAGTATTTTATAAGTTCCATCGAACCAATGTTGCGATTGGCTAAATTTGAACATAGATTGTATAACCTCTTTCACTCGTTCCCTTTTCTCGTTATCTACTTTCAATAAAGCAGTTTGAAGATTGCTTTCGGTCTTTATTTGAGAAAGAACAGAGTGGACTAAACTTCCCCATAATGCTTTAGAGTTTTCATTTGTTTCTTCTTCCGATTCAAAAAAATCTTTTGCCGATTTGGAAAGAGCATACTTGCTTCCCGAAAAATTAAGTTTAACTTCGTTCTCAACGCTTATTGGTTCCAAATCTTCAATAAAAGGATTGAATGATTTCTTCTCTTGTTTTATTGAATCGTTCTTTGGATTTGGTGAGCCGATTGCAAAATCTTCACAACCAAAATCATAAATCGATTCAATATTTTCATTTTTCAAATGTTCATGTATTATCTTTGAGATGCTAATTGTTTCTGAGGTTTTGGCAGGTTGCGGAGATATTACGGATAAACAATGTTTTGCACGAGTGAAAGCAACATACAAGATGTTGATATTGTCAACCATTTGCAAATATCTTTCTTTCTGTCCAATCTCTTTGTAATCCTCTCCCATATTTTCAAGATTTTTTACTTTAGTAGGGAAAACTCTTACTGCAGAATTTGGATTCAGGTTTTCAAACCAAACATCGTTTTTGTTATCTGTAAGGTTCCAATCACAGAAAGGAAGTATTACCACATCTTTTTCTAATCCCTTTGATTTGTGTATTGTTTGCAATTCTATACAACCTCGTTCCACTCCTATTATAACGGCTTCTTCTCTCATCGTTTCGTTCCAATAGGCAAGGAATTCTTTGAGAGAATTGCCCTTATGCAAACAATAATTTGTCAGTTTATCACAAAAAGCAGATACAAAGGTGTCTTGAATATTTATTTCAAAGTCTTCAATCAATTGAATCACTAAGTCGATAAGAGCAATTGAAGAAGGATTATATTTATTCAAAGAATCAAGGTTCTTTATCTTATGTATATATTGTAGAGAGTAGCTTGTAATGGAATCTTTCTTGTCTGCAATATATTTTAATAAAAGTATGATTTTTTGAACCTCAGTATTAGATTCCAAATAAAAAGCAGTGGAGGATGAAGGCTTGAAATTAGTCTCTGTTCTCAAAAAGTCAGCCATTTTTTTCGCCTTTCTATTATCTCTGAAAAGCAACATAATGTCGTCCACTTTATAACCCAAATCAATATAATGGTAAATTTCCTGAACGGTTTTTCTCATTATATTATCGGATTTTGTTAGCGTATCGTACTTATCAGCAAAACTGATTCTGATTTCTCCTTTCGCTAAGTTTTTTTTGGGAATCTGATTCTTGATTTCTAACTTTCCATACTCTGAAAATACCTTTGCAAAAAATTCATTGTTAAATTTTACAATTTCTTCGTCGGTTCGCCAGTTTTCTTCCAAAGGCTTAGAAACTGTAGTTATGCCATATTCATTGTTTCCCTTGTCGTTGCTCAGCGTTTTCAAGATTTGCCAATCTCCATCGTTCCATCGGTAAATCGATTGCTTGATATCGCCAAACACAGCACAGTTTCCACCGTTTGCAATGCTTTCTTTGATAAGATGAGTGAAGTTTTGCCATGCTTGAGTCGAAGTATCTTGAAACTCATCTATCATTATATCTTTTACTTTCGAGCCAATCTTTTCGTAAACAAAAGGAACGACAGTATCATCTTCAATCATATCGTTCAGTAACTTCTGAGTATTTTTCAGTAAGAAAAGATTGTCGGATTTTAACAGCTCTTGCTTACGCTGATTTATGAATAGCAACAAACATATCTTGTATGCAGAAGAATAGATTGTATGTAAAGTTTTTATCTTTTGATAATTCGTTCTGTAGTAATCAGAAAAGCATTCTCTCAAGGCTTCGAATCGGTCGCTTATATCTTTGAAAGATTTTGTTGTTTCTTTGCTTAATTTTTTCAGAATCTTACTATCAGAGTCTTTTCCTATGTCATAGCCGTTTATAAAGGCAGAATATATGAACTTTTGGAGACTTTTAGTTTCGTATTCCCCACTTTGTGCGCCATACTCTTGACTTAGTTCTTTTGCTTCTTTGATATAGTCGTTTATTTTCTGTTCAAATTCTGCTATCTTTTCAAAAGCCTCTTTTGTTTCTTGGGAAATGGCGTCTAAAATATGATTATC
>JAGBSA010000028.1 GCA_017632095.1 Bacteroidales bacterium
AAGAAGCTGCAGAAAAAGCTAAGATAGAATTGTCTTCATCAACTTCAACTGAAATTAACTTACCTTATATCATGCCTATCGATGGCGTACCTCAACACTTGGTAAGAACACTTTCAAGAGCTAAGTTTGAGCAACTTTGTGATGATTTGATAAAAGCTACTATCGAACCATGCAGAAAAGCTTTGGCAGATGCAGGTCTTGAAAAATCTCAAATCAATGAAGTAATCCTTGTTGGAGGTAGCACACGTATTCCTGCGGTTCAACAAATTGTTGAAGAATTCTTTGGAAAGGTTCCTTCAAAAGGAGTAAACCCTGACGAAGTTGTGGCAGTCGGTGCGGCAATTCAAGGAGGTGTTTTGACAGGAGAAGTAAAAGATGTGTTGTTGCTTGACGTAACTCCATTGTCTTTGGGAATCGAAACTTTGGGAGGAGTGATGACAAAATTGATTGATGCAAACACAACAATCCCTACAAAGAAATCACAAGTCTTCTCTACTGCTCAAGACAACCAACCTTCAGTTGAGATACACGTTTTGCAAGGTGAAAGAACCAGAGCTACAGACAACAAAACTATAGGTAGATTTGTTCTTGACGGAATCCCACCTGCACAAAGAGGAGTGCCTCAAATCGAAGTTACATTCGACATTGACGCAAACGGAATCTTGAATGTATCAGCTAAAGACAAAGCAACAAACAAAGAACAATCGATAAGAATCGAAGCATCTAGCGGATTGAGCGAAGAAGAAATCAAGAGAATGAAGGCAGAAGCTGAAGCAAATGCAGAAGCCGACAAAAAATTGAAAGAAGAAGCTGATAAAATCAATCAAGCCGATGCTATGATTTTCCAAGTTGAGAAAGCATTGAAGGAAAACGGGGATAAATTGCCTGCGGACAAAAAATCAGAAATCGAAAGTGCATTAAAAGAATTGAAAGATGCACATGCAGCTAAGAATATCGCCGCAATAGATGCTGCAAGTGAGAAGTTGAATACTGTATTCCAAGCTGCATCAGCAGATATGTACTCTCAACAAGGTGCAAATCCTAATGAAGCAGCTCAAAACCAAGGAGCACCTAACGGAAATCAAAATTCAAACAACCAAGACGGCGAAGTAACTGACACAGATTTCGAAGAGGTTAAATAAAACTAAACTTTGATTTTCATTTTACTTTAATTTTGGCGATGCAATTCAACGGATTGCATCGTTTTTTTTAATTTGGTGAAAACGAATCAAAGTTTCAAGAAATTATAATCAAGTTTCAATATTCTGTTTCTTGATTTCAGCAAACTAAAACGAAGAAAGGATATTTTCCAAAGCTATAAGACAATCGCTCAAATTGTTTTTCGTATCTTTGCAATCGGAATGAAATTTTCTATGAAAAGGCTTGACAAATATATATTGAAGTCTTACCTCGGCCCTATGGTGCTTACGTTCTCCATTGCTGTGTTTGTGCTTCTTCTTCAGTTTCTTTGGAAGAAGATTGAGCAGATTGTCGGCAAGGGATTGGAGTTTTCTGTAATCTTTGAGATGATTGCATACGCTTGTGCTACGCTTGTGCCAATGGCATTACCGCTTTCAATTTTATTAGCCGCCATTATGACAATGGGAAACCTTGGAGAAAAATATGAATTAGTTGCAATGAAATCTTCGGGGCTTTCTTTGTGGAGAATATTACGCCCTTTGATTGTATTGTCTTTGGTGTTTTGTCTTATCGCATTCATATTTTCCAATAACGTTATCCCCTCTGCAACAAATAAATTAAGACTTGTATCCTACGAAATCAAGACTAAAAAACCTGCATTAAACATAAAACCCGGTCAATTTTACTCTGAGATAGAAAATTACACCATTAAAATTGGTGCAAAAGATGAAACAGGACGCTATCTAAACGATATAATTATCTATGATCATAGTAAAGACTTAGGAAACAACTGTATAAATATCGCAGACAGCGGTCAGATGTACACAAGTCAAGATGGAAATACTCTAATCTTTGAATTATTTGACGGAAATACTTTTGAAGAAGATCTAAGCGAAGGTCTAAACCCCGGAAGAGAGGTTAGAAGAATGTCCTATAAGAAACAAACAATCCGTTTCGACATTTCAGATTTTGCATACAAAGATCGGGAAGAGCACACGCTGAACTCCAGTCACCATCAAGTAT
>JAGBSA010000029.1 GCA_017632095.1 Bacteroidales bacterium
ATTAGAATACGACGACTTACTTTTTGGCTTTTCTATCAGAAAGCACGCTTTTTATTACCTTCATACCCTCTTTGTCCGCTGTCATTTTAATTCCTGTATCCGGAACCAAGATAACCTCTGACTCTTCGGCATTAGGCTGCATTACTTTCTTGATTGCATTATGGTTTGCGTAGAGATTGTTCTTTTGATTAAGTCTTACGAAAGTTTCTATATCGACACAATCCAATATTTGCTCAAAATAATTAAAGCAAGTGAACTTTGTGCCGTCTGACATAACGATACAAGTTTGTTTTCCCAAAGGATAGAAATATGCTATGTCTTTGCTCTCGATTAGTTTTTCGCCTTGACGTTCTTTTAGTATGAGTTTGTCGGATACAAGTAGGTTTGCTTTCCATGTTTGCAAACGTAGCTTTTCTCCCCCTTGACTATAATAAATCCATTCGCCTTCTTTGTTGTTGTCAATGAAAGTTCCGTCTATCTTAATCTTCTTATCGGCATAGTAATTCTTGTAACTGCCGTCTTTCTTGTCGTTTTTGTAGTTGAAGATTTGGAATCCATCTTGGTAAAGGAAGTGATAGTTCTCACCATTCTTCTTTCCGTCTTTATAGATTGCTGTTTCTAACACATTACCCTTGGTATCCCATATGGTTTCCTTGCCATCTTTATTTCCATTCTTGAAGTTTTCTTCACTAAGTTTCTTCCCATCAACAGAATAATAAGACCAAAGTCCTTCTTTCTTTTGATTTACATAATCTCCTTCGCTCATAACGTTGCCATTACGATAGAATATCTTTGCGTGTCCTGTTTTGCAGTCTCCTTTATAGTCTATGGTTTGTTTCAAACTTCCATTCTTGCTGTAATACTTAAAGGTTCCTTGCTCGCAATCATCTTTGAACATTCCCTCATACTGAATTTGTCCATTAGAATACGATTTTGACCATTTACCTTGCTTTCTGCCTTGGTTGTCTGTTTGATTTTGGGCATTAGCTCCAAATGTTGTCAATATGCTTACAAGCAATACTATGCTACTTATTTGTTTTATCTTTTTCATACTTTATATATTTTGCAAATTCCAATAAATCAGTAAATCTATAATCTATTCTATCTGGGTGATTCCTCGTTTCCTCGTTTGTTTCCGACAAATGAACAGTGTGCATTCCCAATCGCTTGCCGAAAACCAAATCACTAAGACTATCACCCACCATTATACTATCTTTGAATCTTATTTGAGGAAATTGTTTTCTCGCTTTCAATCCCATACCTACAGAAGGCTTTCTGTCAAACGAATTATCCTTGGTTAGATGTGGGCAATGATAAATCGCATCTATTCTTCCGCCATTCTGAGAGATTTGTTCGCACATGTGTTTTGAGATTTCAGCAAATTCATCTTCGCTCATAATTTTCTTACCTATGCCTTGCTGATTTGTAACTACAACAATGGTATCAAACAAACTTGCAAAAATTTTCATAGCTTCAAGTACTCCGTCAATGAATTCAAATTCTGAAACATTGCGAATGTAACCGTGCATGTTGCGAACGTTGATTACTCCGTCCCTATCTAAAAAGAGCGTGCGGGATTGTTGAATTGTCCTCATTGTTGCTTAGTCATTTTTGAACAAATCTTCTTCTACCTTTTGACAAATGATATGTCCAAGCATTATATGAGATTCTTGAATACGTGGAGTGTCGTTTGATGGTACATCTATCAAAATATCACATTCTGAAGCCATCTTTCCACCACCTCTTCCTGTCATTGCAATGATTGACACTTTCTTTCGTTTTGCCACCTCAAAGGCTTTCAAAACATTTGCAGAGTTTCCCGAAGTCGAAATCCCAATAAGGACATCCCCTTCTTTGCAAAAGGCTTCTACTTCTCTTGAAAAGACAACATCATACGAGTAATCATTTGCCACAGCCGTCATGTAAGAAGTATTAACGTGCAAAGCCTCTGCCGCTAATGGCGGACGGTCAAAATAAAACCTGCCAGAAAGTTCAGCAGCCAAGTGTTGAGCATCTGCAGCGCTACCTCCATTTCCACAGAAGTAAACTCTACCTCCTTGTTTGTAGGTTTCTGTTATCAGTTCTGCTGCTTTTTCTACTTTTGAGAGCAGCTCTGAGTCGTTCAAGATAAGTTCTTTAACCTCTATGCTTGATTTAATTATTTCTTCTATTCTCATAGTCGTTTTCAAAATTAAGTTCGCGCTCTATCAAATAAGTATTTCTTGAAGGCGAATTTCGTCCTATCAACTCAGAAACAAACCCTGTTAAAAACAATTGAGTTCCTAATATGATAGTACATAATGCTAGGTAGAAATAAGGAGAATCTGTTATCAATCTCATGGCTTCTCCGTTAGATACTGCAATGAGTTTTTGTACTCCAAGCACGATTGCAGAAATGATACCTACGATAAACATTATACTTCCCAACAATCCGAAAAAGTGCATTGGCTTTTTACCAAACTTAGATACAAACATTATCGACATCAAATCCAAATATCCGTTAATGAATCGGTTCATTCCGAATTTCGAAACTCCAAATTCACGTTTTCTATGTTTGACAACCTTTTCGCCAATCTTTGTAAAACCTGCCCACTTTGCTATGATAGGAATATATCTGTGCATTTCGCCGTAGACTTCTATCGATTTCACAACTTCTTTTCTGTAAGCTTTCAAGCCACAGTTGAAATCATGCAATTTAATTCCAGAAAGTTTTCTAGTGGTTGCATTATATAATTTAGAGGGTATGTTTTTTGCTATTGTGGAATCATATCTGACTTTCTTCCAACCTGAAACTAAATCATAACCATCTTGTTTTATCATTTTGAAAAGTTCAGGCAATTCATCAGGACTGTCTTGCAAGTCGGCGTCCATTGTAATTACGACATCGCCTTCAGCATGTTCAAATCCAACATTTAGAGCTGCTGATTTACCATAGTTTCTACGGAATTTAACTCCTTTGATTGCCGGATTTTGTTTTGATAATGATTCTATCACTTGCCAAGATCTATCCTTACTTCCATCATCTACCATTATTATTTCGTAAGAAAGAGAGTGTTCTCTCAAAACTCTATCTATCCATTCCGCTAATTTCGGAAGGGATTCTTCTTCATTGAAAAGTGGTACTACTATAGATATATCCATAATCGTGTTTCTCAAAATTCGTTTATACTCCCATTGAGTTTTTTCTACGTTTTGACTTCTTAGGTTTAGGTGGCACTACTATAGCTCTTTCATTTCTCAAAAAGATTGCAACAATCATAGCCCACATTATTGCCATTACACTGTTAAGCATTATAGTTGAGCCTGCAATCCATGAAGGCTTTACCATTTCTCTTAGCTGTGCTTCGGTGAATTCTTTATTTGTATCTGCATTTACCTGAATCTCATAACAGCGTTGTGTCATTTCCGGATCTATATTTGCAGCATAGAGATACATAAACCCACCGTATATTATTGAACCAACGATTGCAGAACCTAAAGCAACGACATATGCCTCTTTGAAGTTGATTCGTTGGTCTGGGAGTTGTTTCTTATACAAGTAAACAAAGATAAACAACAGCACTAATTGCATTATATTTTCCACATAGCCCATTGGCTGAGACACCGGCATAACTATAAGCCATCTGAACAAAAGAACAAATGAAAATATCAAGCCAATGAACAATCCATACAACAACATAGCTTTCTTATAATTGCCATGCATTTGCGAAGAATATCTTCTTATCAATCCCATTTCAAATTCTATTTATTTGTTATTTGATACCTAATTCTTTAATCCTTATTTTCTATCTCTTCTTTATCATCTTCTCTATCCGATTCCTTAGTAATATCTCTATAATACTCATATCTCGGAGTGTTATTCCTTGTAAAGATAAAACTAATGAAAAGTGCATAGAAGAAGTTTCCCATAAAATCAAAGCCAAAGTTAGAGATAACAAAAGCAATCTGCGTTAAGGAATAGAAACTCTCATTTGTAAGAAAAGAGATGTCGGTTCCCTGAGCCTCCATCATTGTTGTCATTTGATTGATTGCATCTTGCAATAAGGTAGGTTGAAGTTTTACAATCAAGACAAAAGTAAACAACATAAAGAATGCAGACATTACCAATGATACTATGGAAAGCAGACCTAAGGATTTCCCAAATGTAAGATTCACCTCAGGGTTATTACGTTTGTATTTCGAAAGACAGAACATCAAGGCAAAGACTACGAAAAACGAATACAGCAATGTTTGGAAAAAGTTCCCAGAGAATTTTATCCACACGCTGAATACTTGATAAAGGAACACTATGCTACCAAAAATAGAGCCCCAATAAAATGCGTGTTTCGCCAATCCGACTTTGTTAATTTCTTGATTCATTTATATTCTATTTAGTTTCTACAAACTAATAAACTTATCCCTTATACTATTTATTATATATGGTATGGTAAATTCCTATCCACTTTATCAATAATCGGCAAAGGTACGATTTTTATACATATATATGGGAGTTTATCTTCAAAAAAAGACTTGAAAATCAAAAAATCAATTCCCTCAATTCTCCATTAAACTTTACACCCATTCGATTAGGTTAAATCATTACTAAACAATAGCATAATAACATTAGAATCCATTCTTGCCGATAGCCTATTCCATAAACAATGTTAAAGAATCACACTTTCTCAAACGAAAACTTAAAAAACTTTTTCTGTTTCAAAAGTTTTCTCTATCTTTGCACCCGTTTTTTGATAAAAAATAGCCATAAAATAACTTCAATATTTGGTTTATTGATTCTTGATTTCGTGTCTATCGAAACGAAGAAACAATTTTCTAAAATCAAGATTCAAAAAATTAAAACAAAGTTTTATTTTAGCGGAAGTGCGAATTGAAAAATACCATGAAAAAAGAAGAAATAATAGAACGTTCTCTTGATTTATTTGTTGAAAAAGGCTCTTTCAAAAATGTTACAATGGACGAAATAGCTTCTGAGTTAAGCATATCAAAACGAACATTGTATGAAAACTTTGAAAACAAGAAAAATTTAGTTCTTGAATGCCTTAGACACGTTACAAATAGCATCTATCAAAAATGCGAACACCTAAGAGATAAATCTCAAAATGCCTTTGATTATTTCTTCAAAACGCTTAACATAATCCAATCTTCGTTCAAGGAAGTGGCAAGTTTTTCAAACGAATTAAAAAAAACGTATCCCGATGTTTTCAAACAAATAATTTCTTCTCACATTGTATTTGCAAAAACAGACACTAGCTTCTTCTTTAACAAAGCAAAGCAAGAAGGTTTTATAAGAGAAGACATAGACGAAGAGTTCTTTATCAGTTTGATGGAAGTTAATATGTACAACATTTCGAACAGTAGATATTTGCTTAAAAATGAACCAAACGGACAAGATATTGTAAGAATTAAGATTTTTTACACAATAATGCGAGGTATTTCTTCCGTTAAAGGTGTCGAATATATCGATAATTTAATTGTAAACAAGAATTAAAACAACAAAAATAATTTACAGCAGAATGAGAAAGAATGTTTTTTCAACGATTAAAAGGTTCACTCTTCTTGTAAGTTTGATTAGCATTTCACAAATCGGACATGCTCAACAAGAAAAACCAGAACCCTTAAACTTGGATTTGACCACTGCTCTCAAAATTGCTCAAGACAACAACCCTACAATAAAAATTGCAGAGTTGGAAATCGAACGTGTGGACTACAGCAAGAAAGAGGCACTAGGCAATCTCCTACCTTCATTGTCCGCTTCAGGACAATACACCAACAGCATAATGAAATCCGTTATGTTTATGCCTGAAAGTTTTGCCGCAATGATGGGCGGACAGAAGTACATGGAAATCGGTTACAAGAATTCATACACTGGAACCGTATCTGCAGCATTGCCTTTGGTTAATTTCGCACTTTGGGAACAAATAAAGTCAAAACAAAATGAGATTGATTTGATTTTAGAAAAAGCAAGAGCGTCTAAAATAGAAATGGCAAAGCAAGTAAAAGATGCTTACTTTGCAGTGCTTTTAGCAAAGAATAGCTTAAAGGTGTTAGAACGCAGCATCAACAATGCACGAGAAACATTGAAAACAACCGAAACAAGTTTTGAACAAGGCATTGTTTCTGAATATGACCTGATTAGAGCAAAGGTTCAGGTAAACAACCTAAACCCTACTTATATCTCTGCAAAGAATGGATTGGAACTTGCAGTGCTTCAATTAAAAATGATTCTTTCTCTTCCTCAAGAACAAGAGGTTGTCTTTACTGAAAATTTGGAGGATTTTTCAGATAGAATAATTACTGTTTCTGCAGCAGAGAGTGAAAGAGCTGCAAACAACAATTCCGACATAAGACAATTGGACTTGAACATTGTAAGCTTAAAAAACAATCTTAGAATGGTGAACAGTCAACATCTTCCTTCATTGTCTGCATTTGGTCAATATTCTTACCAAACACAAGCAGAAGATTTCAAATTTGCAGATTACAACTGGGTAGGAAGTGCGGCCGTAGGCTTACAATTAAGCATTCCTATCTTCAACGGAAGAACCGTTGTCAACAAAGCAAAACAGCTAAAAATCAGTTTACAAGAGTTGGAGTTGCAAAAACAATATGCTTCTGATGGAATAAACTTGCAGATACAATCAGCAATCAACAGTATGAAAG
>JAGBSA010000030.1 GCA_017632095.1 Bacteroidales bacterium
ACAATAAGAATAAAGTCCCACGTTTTTATTTTTGTCTCTAAACTAAAGAATAAAAGAATTAAAACCGCCTTTGAACTTGGGCAAAGTAACGAATTAACAAACTAAAAACATAAAAGAGATGAAAAGAATTTTAACATTAGTTGTCTCACTTGTGCTTTCAGCAGGATTATACGCACAAAAAGATGTTACAAAGTTCCTTGGAATACCTGTAGATGGAACTAAACAAGCTATGATTCAGAAGTTAAAAGCCAAAGGCTTTACTTACAATCAGCAAAAAGATGTTTTGAAAGGCGAATTTAACGGTGAACAAGTAGAAATTAGCGTTCAAACCAAAGGAAACAAGGTTTGGAGACTGGCAGTCTCAGATGTTAAAGCACGAGATGAAGGACAAATCAAAATACGATTTAATAATCTTGTTCGCCAATTTGAGAAAAATGGTAAATATATACCGTTAAAAGATTCTCAAACAATAAGTGATGAAGCGGATATTTCCTATGGAATTTCTATCAAGAAAAAACAATATGAGGCAAGTTTTTCTCAATTTAGTAAAGATTACTTTCAAAATATCGATACACTTGCTTTGCAAAATTTACTTAAGGAAGAGTATGCTAGAGAACTGAAACAAATAGAGGAATATTACAATAGGTTTACCGAAGAGCAGTGGGAAAATCCCACAGAGGCAATGTCCGAAAGTCTAAAGAAGATAGAAGAGTGGAGAAGTGAAACTATCGTTGAATTTGCCTTTGGATTACTTTATAAAAAGTTAGTTTGGTTTACGATAGGTGAAGATTACGGGAGATATAAAATTGTTATGTTTTACGAAAACGGCTTTAACGAAGCCGATGGCAGCGATTTGTAGTTTTTAATTCTTTATTTTGGATATTGGAAAACAAATTAGAGATAATTATATAATAGATAAAATAAATGGAAAACAAAAATTGGTCAGAACATAGGAGCGATTTGCAAAGACAAGAGAGCGAAAGAGTTAAAAATAACGTTAATTCTTCAGAATATAATAGGACTTCGCAAGATTATTACTATAGAAGAAATGATAGAACTGCAGTACAACCGAAGTTAGCTCCTAATGCAGTTGCGTCATTGGTTTTAGGAATTTTATCTATTTTGCTTTTCAGACTTCTTTTCTTAGGCGTAATTTTAGGATTCGTAGGTTTGTATAAAGCAAATAAAGGTTTGAGAGAATATAAGGAGCAACCGGGATTGTATAAAGGCTACGGAATGCTTATAGCAGGTAAGATATTATCCTTAATTAGTATAATAATATTCGGAATAGTTATTTTGATAATGCTACTTGCCTTTTTAGGAGTTGTAGCATTTACATCTATGCCATTTTAATGTTGATTGCAAGTCTTGATTGTAAATAAGATATTTTACGAATCTTAAAAATAATTTATTAAAACGCCGTTTCAGTGAATTGAAACGGCGGTTTATTGTTTTGTATCTTTGTTTTGCTATCTTTATTTTTGATAAAGGGATTGCAAAATGGGGCTTGGGAGTGTGGTGTTTAAGTAAAAAAGATGTTTTTTCTTGATTTTCGGCTTTGGAAAATGTATCTTTTTTCAATAATCTGCGTAAAGAATGATTGATAACAAAAAAAAAGAGAGACGGAAATGCTGATAAATATTTTCAAAAAGAACTATCCCTTGCAATTACTCTTGTTGGTGATTGTGCCTTTGGTGCTTTGGATTCCTGCTTTCGTTAATCCGCCGGAAGTTTTCCAAACTAAATTCGATATGCCTCTTTATGAGCTCGTTTACGAAACGACGTTTCAGTTTCAGAGAATGGCGACTATTTGTTCCTTTGTCTTGGTTTTCTTGCAGGCTTTGGCGTTTAACTATCTTATGACAAGCAATCATTTGTGCCAAAAGACGACTTTCTTCCCTGCTTTCGTGTATATTTTGCTTATGAGTTGCAATGTACAGACTATGACTTTCAGTTCAATTCTCTTTTCAAACCTTTTCCTTATCGTTGCTTTGCATTTCTTCTTCAAATGCTCTGATAAGAAAGAGGGTATCGATGAGATATTTCAATCAAGTTTTTGTTTGGCGGTTGCAAGTTTGTTTTACGCTCCTGCTATCTTCTTTATATTTTGGATGTGGGGCGGTTTGATTGTCTATAAGTTGTATAAGTGGCGCAGTTGGAGCATGAGCATTCTCGGATTGCTTACTCCGTTTTTGCTGTTGTGCGTTTTCTATTATTTGAAAGACATTCCAATTGCTCAAGAGTTGTTTAAGAATGCTGAGAGTTGGGTAAAGATTGATTTCAACTTTCTTAATATTCCTGTGCAAGTTGTTTACACGGCTTTGCTTGTGCTTTACCTTATACCGGCTTTGTTTAACACTATCAGCTCTCGTGCTAACAGAATCATAGAATATAGAAAGAAAAGTGGCGTATTGGTGACAATGTTCATTGTGTCTTTGATTCCGTTCTTTTTGAGCAAGACTCAAGAAAATATGTCTTTTCTTTTTGCTATTCCTTTCAGTTTCTTTTTGTGCAATCTCTTTATGAATCACAACAAAGAGAAACACGCGGATAGGTTTCTTTTGATTTTCGTATTGTGTTGTATAGCAAAAGTATATATAGATATTTAGGCAATAGAACAGGGCTTTGATTTGATATGTAGATATGGTAGATTTGTCCTACTAAAGGATATATAAGAGTAGTAAAATAAGGATTTACTTTTTCAAAACAGCAAAACAATTGGCTGTAATTTGAATTTAGTTAATCCTTTTTTTGTACCTTTGCAGTGTAATAAATATAAAAATTGACGAAATGAAGTTTGGAGTTGTTATTTTTCCGGGTTCAAATTGCGACCACGACATGGTGTATTTGTTGAAAGACATTATGAAACAAGAGGTCGTTGAACTATGGCACAAGGATACTGATTTACAAAATTGCGATATGATTATACTTCCGGGAGGTTTCTCTTACGGAGACTATCTTCGCTCTGGAGCTATTGCAAGTCTTTCTCCAATTATGGAAAGTGTGAAAAAGTTTGCTGCCGAAGGCGGTTATGTTTTAGGTGTTTGTAATGGTTTTCAAATATTGTGTGAATCTGGGTTGTTGGAAGGTGCTTTGCTTGCTAACGATAATCAAAAATTTGTTTGCAAGAACCAATACATTGCAACTCAAACAAATTCTACGGCTTTCACTCAAAAAGCTACTGTTGGCAAGGCTTTGAATATCCCTATCGCTCACGGTGAAGGTCGTTTCTTTGCTGACGAGGAGACTATCAAACGTTTGAATGATAATGAGCAAATCCTTTTCCGTTACTGCGATGAGAATGGTAACATCAACAAGGAGAACAATCCAAATGGTAGTTTGGAGAATATTGCCGGCATTACAAACAAAACTAAAAACGTTTTCGGTATGATGCCTCACCCTGAGAGATGTTCTGATGAGGAATTGGGTAATACTGACGGCAGAATTTTGTTTGAAAGTCTTATAGCGAACATTAGCAAATAGTTTGCTTTGCTTAGGAGTTTTTTTTCGGAAGAAAAGATATTGGAATGTGGCTGCGATGAAGCAGGACGAGGCTGTTTGGCTGGTCCTGTTGTCGCAGCCGCAGTCGTTTTACCAAGAGATTTCGATTGTAAGGAGTTGAATGATTCTAAGCACTTGACTGATACCAAACGCAGATTGCTTCGTCCTATCATTGAAGAGAAAGCTGTGGCTTGGGCTGTGGCGTTTGTGGATAATGAAACGATTGATAGAATTAACATTCTCAATGCTTCTTTTCTTGCTATGAGCAATGCGGTGCGTAAACTTAACGTAAAACCTGATTTGTTGTTGATTGACGGCAATAGGTTCAAGAGTGATTTGGATATTCCTTTCGAATGTATTGTTAAAGGCGATGGAAAGTTTCAGAGTATTGCGGCTGCGTCTATTCTTGCAAAGACTTATAGAGATGATTTTATGATTGAGGCTCATCTTTCCCACCCTCAGCACTATTGGA
>JAGBSA010000031.1 GCA_017632095.1 Bacteroidales bacterium
AATTAGTATGAATTTTGCATTCCGAGATGCAAAACTTTGTTCTATTTATTAACGTCGAAATGTTTATAAAATATTGTGTAAAGTGGCTGATGTTTTTTCTTGCTTTTCTTAGCGACAAACGACTAATGTAAAAAATCTTTCGATTTTTGAGTTTTTCCTTTTCGTTATCTGAAAGATACAGGTCGATATATTAGATTTGTGTAACTTAATTTGTGTTCTATGCAACTTGTTCTGTCGGTCTGCAACCTTTGCGAAAAAAAAGCCAATAGTCAATAGCAAAAAGTCAAAGTGAAGAAAAACGAGTGTAAGTCTTGATTTCAATCGGACGAATGCTCGTTTTGTTTTTGTGAAACTTTGTTTCAGTATGAACGAAATCAAGTTTCACAAAATTAAAACGAAGAAAGAAAAAATTAAAACGAAGTTTCACAAAACCCAATAGTTTATTTGAAAAAACCAAAGGAAAGAAAGCTGTTTTTTGGTAGTGAAAAAGATTTGTATTATCTTTGCACCCTTAATTTTTAATCACTAAAAACGAAAATTTATATGACACAAAAACAAAATGCAGTGAAGGCTTGGCTTAGCCAATTGGTTGATCCAAATGAAAAAATCTTCTCTAAGGCTTGGTTTATTTCTTATGGATACATCGTATTCGGTACCTTGTTGTTCGTTATTGCAGACGTAACTTTTGCAATGCCTTATCACTTGGCACCAGGTGGGGTTTACGGTTTGGCGAATGTTCTTGCTACTTTGACAGAAAATCCTATTACATGGTTTTTGATTGCAATGGAAGTGCCGTTGTTAATCATTGGTAGTATAATACTTGGACCTAAATTCGGGGTTAAAACTATTGTATCTGTCGCTTTAGGTTGGGTGTTTACTTGGATGATAGAAACATATTGGGGATACACTCCTTTTATTCACGTAGGTGAGATTATAACTGACGCAAGTCAAGCTACATTAGATGCTCTTGCTATTCAAGGAACTTCAAACTTCTTTATGCCGGATTATTTGCTTAATACATTGTTGGCAGGCTTGCTTTACGGAATCGGAATCGGTATGATATTCAAATCAGGTGCCACTTCGGGAGGTAGCGACATTATTTCGATGATTATAAACAAATACACGGGAATCTCTTTAGGAACAATGGTTATCATAGTTGACGGAATTATCGCATTATCTACTTTGTTAATCTCTCCGGATTTACGTTTGCCTGCGTATTCTATTCTTTTGATTATCATTGAAGGAAAGATTATCGATATGGTCGTTGATGGTATTAAGACATATAAGACTTTGTTCATCGTTTCAGACAAGTATGAAGATGTTAGAACGGCGATTGTGAATGACCTTAACAGAGGTGGTACTTGTATAAACGCCATCGGTATGTATAAAGGTCAAGAAAGAAAGGTTATATACACTACTGTTACAAGAGCAGAATTTGTTAAACTTAAATCAGGAATTCGTGCTATTGATGAGAATGCTTTTATTAGCGTGATAGATAGTAGTGAGGTTTTGGGAAAAGGATTTAAGGAATTACCTAAAAAATAGAAAAGATATATGACACTTCAGCAATTAAAATATTTACTTTCCATTGTAGAACATGGAAGTATGCTTAAGGCTTCGAGGGCTTTAGATGTAACTCAGCCAACTCTTTCTGCAATGTTGAGAAAGTTGGAAAGCGAACTTGAAGTAAGCATTTTCGATCGCTCATCTCAAAACTTGAAACTTACCGAAATTGGAGAATGTATAATAAATCAAGCTAAGGTTGTTTTGAATACAGCGGACAATCTTAAGGAACTTGTTCATGAGAAGAAGAATCTTATAGGTGGTAAGTTGAGATTAGGAGTTATACCAACGGTTGCTTCTTATTTTGTTCCAGATTTTATAAACACTTTCCACAAAACACATACTGAGGTTGAATTATCTGTAATTGAGATGAAGACTAGCGATATCATAGAAGCGCTTAGCAATGCTGAGATTGATATGGCGGTGCTTGCAACTCCTCTTAATGTGCCTAGTTTGTTGGAAATTCCATTGTATTATGAGAGATTTTGGGCTTATGTGTCTCCAGAGTTGAAAGAAATTTACAATAAGGAAACTTTGACTGCTTCTGACTTGCCTTTGGAATCTCTATGGGTACTTGCAGAAGGCCATTGTTTGACTCAACAAATTTTTAACTTCTGTGGAGAGGAAGAAAAGATTAAAAACATATATACAGCAGGAAATATAGGTACATTGGTTCGCACAGTTGATAGAGTTGGAGGCTGTACTGTTGTGCCAAGTCTTGATATTGCGAATTTAACTGAAGAACAAAAGAAAAACATTCGCCCAATAGAAAATCCTATAGGGGTAAGAGAGATTTCTCTTGTCGTAAAAGATGATTTTGTAAGAGAAAAATTATTGAACGATGTGGTAAATTCGGTAAAACAATTCATTCCATCAGAAATGATAGATGAACGTTTGAAGAAATTTGCTGTACGTTTGTAGTTTTCTATTCCATAGTATAGCGAGAGAAAACTTCGTTCTGATTTATTGAAATGGGATTCTTTTCAAACCAAGCAAGGAAAGAGTCCCATTTTGTTTTGTTTGCTTTTACCCATTGTGCAGTTTGGTTTGGATTTCCGTAGCCAAATAACCAATAATTGTAGGCTTCGAAATGTCCAGCTGAAATAAGACGGTCGTGATATTTGCTTAGTACGTTTTCGAAACTGCTACTGTTGCTGTTGAATTCTCTTGAGAAACGATGACGTATGCGGTTAAGTGAAGCCAAATCAAGATGACGTTCGCTCTTTGCTGCATTTGTCATAGCATCTTGAAAGTTATCTGGGAATAGATTTGGTCTTACAGATGAGTTTGAGTATGCTATTGTAGGAGAGTTAAAATCTACTGAGACAACACTTCTGTTGAAGCTGATCTCTTGGAAGTATGTCTCAAACAATTGCCTGCTTAATAGTTTGCAACGCTCACTATCTCTTTCCAAAAGCATGAATAATTCTCCGTACATCACGCCCCACACTTCTTCTGTTGAGGATAGAAACACCAAAGCTGCACGATAGTAGTTTGATGCAAACATTGGGTCATGCTCTATTCCTTTTTCATAATAATAGATAGCATTTTTATAATCTCCATTTTTGTATTTCATATTGCCCAATTCAAGATAAAGACAACCTGCATTTTCAAATTTGTCTAATCCTTGTTCGTATATGCTTACCGCTTTGCCACTTTGGCCGATTTCATCAAAGGCATTGCCTAATAATTGGTAAACATCGGCAACTACATCTTGTCTATTGAGTAATGATTCGAGAGTTGAGATGCTCTTTTCGTAGTCTTGCATAGAATAATAACACCAAGCAAGTTCGTAGTGTAAGTAAAGAGAATCCATGCCTTGGTCTATGGCTGTTTTCAAACAACGTTCTGCATCATAATATTGCTCATTGTCTATCAGCTTTACAGCTTTTTGAAGAACCGAATCGCTATTTTGTGCTCTCAATGTAAAGTTGCATGCTAATGAAATGCAAAAAAAACAATATAATATCCTTTTCATCTCTCGTTTTATTAAGTTTTAGTGTGGCAAAGTTAATATTTAATTGAGAAATAACGATAATCTGTTGAATTTTTATTAGATTTCACAAAAATGAAATTTGATTTTAATTTGCTGAAACTTGAAAAGAAAAAATTAAAATCAAGTATAAATTTCTTGTTTTCAAATACAAAATACGCTCATACAGTTTTTTGCGAACACCAATTCTTCTTTGAGGTTTAAGCTATCTGCTAAAAAAACGCTTTTTTCATTGTGTTGCGAAAATAAATTACTATATTTGCGTTTCAAAATTTGAGAATATGAAGAGAATACTTTGCTTTTTAATACTTTGTTTTTCGGTTTGCTTTGGCAGTGCTTATGCAAGCGGTAATGAGGAGCAATTTGACGCGGGTGAATTGATAATGGAGCATATCAGTGACTCTTATGATTGGCACATTTTGACATGGAAAGAGACTCATGTGTCAATTCCGTTACCTATTATCTTGTTAAATGATGGTAAATTAGATGTTTTCTTGTCCAATAAGTTCAATCATGGACACGATTGCTACAAAGGATATAAGATTGCGACGAAAGAGGATAATCCAAACGCTGCAGGAAAGATAATATGTGTTGATGAAAATGGAGTATATACAGGAAAGAAACCATACGATTTCTCAATTACAAAGAATGTATTGTCGATTTTCATTGTCTCAGGCTTTATTATCTATCTTGTTTTGAAGGGTGCATCTATTGCAAAGAAGAGAAAAGGCAAGGAACCGAAGGGAATACAAACCTTTGTGGAGTTTTTTATAATGTTTATCAGAGATGACATTGCTATTCCTTCCATTGGTAAAGATAAATACGGTAAATACTTACAATATCTTTTGACTGCATTTTTGTTTATCTTCTTTTCGAATCTAATGGGATTGCTTCCTTGTTTTCCGGGAGGAGCAAACGTAACAGGTAATATTGCAGTTACATTGTGCTTAGCAGTGTTTACATTTGTGATTACAAATTTCAGTGGAAACAAACACTATTGGAAACACATGATCAACATGCCTGGCGTGCCATGGTGGCTAAAATTCCCATTACCTATTATGCCTGTTGTTGAGATTCTTGGAATGTTTACAAAGCCTTTTTCTTTAACAGTGCGTTTGTTTGCTAATATCACAGCAGGACACGTAATTATTTTGAGTTTCCTTTGTATTATCTTTATCTTTGGCCAACAAAGCATGGTGTTAGGCTATGGTACTGCGATAATTCCTTTATTCTTCTCAATATTCATGACATTGCTGGAGATACTTGTTGCATTCATTCAAGCGTATGTTTTTACCCTTTTGTCGGCTATTTACATCGGAATGGCAACTGAAGAAGAGCATGCTTAATAATGAAGTTTTAGAGAAGTTAGACGAGTTTATTCGTAAATTTTATAAAGTTTTACTACTAAAAGGATTGTTTTTGACAATAATCCTTTTGGTATTGTTTTATCTATTGTTAGCATTGTTCGAGTATTTCGAATATAGCAGCATTGCAGTTAGGAC